>DASWNS010000191.1:0-3509 GCA_036399115.1 Pyrinomonadaceae bacterium
GCCATTGCGCAGGTGGACGGCAGCATTGATTACTTCCGGACGGTTGTGCCGCAAATGTTCGAGCGCGCGGGCGGCGGTCGGCTTCCGGCGGCGCGGCGCGCGGAGTTTGAAGCGACGAACGCGAGCGTCGTCTCCGCGCTCGCTTCGTTCAGGGATTGGTTGCGCGCGGAACTTTTGCCGCGCTCGAACGGCGACTACGCCATCGGCGCGGAGAACTATCGCCGCAAACTTCTCTATGAAGAGATGGTGGAGACGCCGCTGGCGCGTTTGATTAACGAGGGCGAGCGCGAGTTGCGCCGCACGCAGAACGAGATGCGCGAGGTGGCCGAAGAGATCGCGCGTGGGCGGGATGTGTTGAGCGTCATACGTTCTCTGGGGCGCGAGCACCCTTCGGGCGACGGCCTCGTCGGGGAGACGCGCGCCGAGTTGGACCGCATACGCGCCTTCGTGCGCACGCAGAATATTCTGACGCCGCCCGCACGCGAAAATTTGCAGGTGGCGGAGACGCCCGCCTACGCGCGCTCCACGAGTTTCGCTTCGATGGACACGCCGGGCGCGTTCGAGCGCGTCGCCACAGAGGCTTACTATTACGTGACGCCGCCAGACCCCGCCTGGGACGCGCGGCGCAGGGAAGAGCACCTCAGTTTCTATAATCGCTATTCGCTCCCCATCGTCTCGATCCACGAAGTCTATCCCGGCCACTACTATCAACTGCTCGCCGCGCGTCAAACCGCTTCGCGCGTGCGCGCCGTGTTTGGCTCCGCGAGTTTCATCGAAGGCTGGGCGCACTACTCTGAGCAGATGATGTTGGAAGAAGGTTTCGGCGGCAACAATCCGAAGTTGAGACTCGCGCAGTTGCAGGCCGCGCTCTCGCGCCTGTGCCGTTATCTGGTCGGCCTCAAGATGCACACGCAGGGGATGACTTACGAACAGGGCACGGAGTTCTTCATGCGCGAGGGCTACATGGAACGCGCCAACGCCGAACGCGAGGCGCGACGTGGCACGCTCGACCCGACTTATCTCGTCTACACGCTCGGCAAGATGGAGATTTTAAAGTTGCGCGAGGCTTACCGCGAACGCACGGGCGCATCGTTTCGCCTCGGAGAGTTTCACGACCGCCTGCTGGCGTATGGCAGCCCGCCCGTCAGGATTTTGCGTATGGCCTTGCTCGGCGATGCGAGCAGCGCGGGCGCGGGCGGCAGGCAGACGCCGGACGCTTCCACGCCGGAGTCGGAAGACCGCACGAACGTCGTCGAGTTTTCCGTGCTGGCGACGGGCGCGCACAGCAGGCACGAAGGCGGGCGGATGGTCGAGTTGATCACGAACGCGAGCGAGTGGCAGCGCGCGTGGGGCACGGTCGGCGGCGGGCGGCCTGTGCCGGAGGTTAATTTCAGTTCGCGTGCCTGTATCGTCGTCTATCAGGGACAGAAGCCGTCGGGCGGTTACAGCCTCGAACTCGAAGAGATCAGGCGTGATGGCACTGTGCTTGCTATAAAGGTGCGAGAGCGGCGTCCGGCGTTCGGAGACGTTACAACACAGGTCATCACCTCGCCCTTTGTCGTCGTTTCGATTCCGCGACCGCCGCAGGGCGCGAGCGTCCGGCTGGCGGACGAGGGCGCGGGCGGGGTTGAGCGGGAAACGCAACAAAATCGCAAGATTCGGGGCAAACCGCGCGGGCGGCGCGGCGCGAATCGCAGGCGTTAGCCGGAGCTAAAAGAGGCCAACCTGCGAGTGGCCGAGTTCATCCAAGCAGAGCCGGAATAATACACGGCGCGCAAGTTAGCGCGGACGCTTTTTCCGGTATTTAAGAATCAACGCTCTCCCGTTGCAGAAACCGGCGCAAGTGTAGTTTGGCGTCCGGTGAGTCGAACAGGATTTCAGGGGGAGATGCTTTTCGTAGAAGAGCGGCGCGAACCCCTCGTCCAGAGTCGAGAGGAAACGAGCGTCGCTCTTTTAGTTTGCATCTGTAAAGATTAGAACGCGAACGTCCGGCAACCGAAGTTCGCGTCTTTATCGAAGGAGAGAGCATGAAAAATATTAACTACCGTAATCAAAGCCGCGCACGTGGTTTTTTTGCGTGGCTGATGGTCTTGACCGTCGCCTTGATGCCGCTGTCCGCGCTCGCGCAGGGCACGCGCATCGTCGCGCCGAAGAACGGTTATAAAATTCAGGACGACGTGCAGGCCGGACAACAGGCCGCGCGCGAGGCCGAGCAGCAGTTGCCGCTCTTGAACGACCAAGAGGTGCAGAACTACGTGGAGCGCGTCGGCCAACGCCTCGTCAGCGCGATTCCGAGTGAGTTTAATCACCCTGAGTTTCGCTACAGTTTCAAAGTCGTCAATGCGCGCGAGATCAACGCGTTCGCTCTGCCGGGTGGCCCGATGTATCTCAATCGAGGGATGATCGAGGCGGCGAGATCGGAAGGCGAGATGGCGGGCGTGATGGCGCACGAGATCAGCCACGTCGCGCTGCGTCACGGCACGGCGCAGGCCACGAAGGCGCAGAAGTATTCTATCCTCGGCGGCATCGGCGCGATTGCGGGCGCGGTGATCGGCGGCGGCCTCGGCAACGTGATCGGCCAGGGTTCGCAGACGGCGGTGGGCGTCTATTTTCTGAAGTTCGGGCGCGAGTATGAGACGCAGGCCGACATCCTCGGCGCGCAGATCATGGCGCGCGCCGGTTACGACCCGCGCGATCTGGCGCGGATGTTTCAGACCATTCAACAGCAAGGCTCGCGCGGCGGTCCTGAATTTTTGAGCAGCCACCCGAACCCCGAAAATCGTTACGCGCGCATCAATCAGGAAGCGCAACTGCTCGGCGCGGTGCGCAACCCCGCTGGCAACACGCGCGATTTCCAACTCGTGCAGGCGCGTCTGCGCGGGCAGGGACGCGCGCCTTCGATGAGCGAGATCGCACAGGGTCAAAGACAGGGCGGGCAGAACTATCCAACCGCGCGTCGCGGTCAGGTCGCCTATCCTTCGACGCGTTATCGTCAGGTCAACAGTAACCTGTTCAGCCTGAGCGTGCCGGACAACTGGCGCGACTATGCCGGGCAAAACTCCGTGACGCTCGCACCCGAAGGCGCGGCTGACCAAAACGGCGTGACGCACGGCGTGATCCTCGGCATCGATCAATCGCAGAGCAGGAATTTGCGACAGGCGACGGATCAATATCTCAACGAGGTCTTGCAGGGTAACCCGTACCTGCGCGCGCAGGGCGGTTATACACGCGCGAACGTCTCCGGTCGCGCCGGGCTGGCGACCACGCTCTCAGGGCGTTCGCCCGTCACCGGGCAGACCGAGATCGTGACGGTCGTGACGACCATGCTGCGCGACGGCAGCATCTTCTACATGAACTACGTGACGCCGCAGTATGACCAGCGCAACTACCAGAATGCGTTCAATCAAATACTGCGCAGCATTCGTCTGAACGACTAAAAGAGTTCGGGCGGGTTCGCAGTCGGTGGGTTAAAAAGCGGAAGGCCGGTTCGTTCGAACGAACCGGCCTTC
>DASWNS010000192.1:0-3129 GCA_036399115.1 Pyrinomonadaceae bacterium
GTATCGCACGTTCCTCCCCTTCGCTTCGGGTTGGGGTTCGCCCTACGGCTTCGGTTATCGTTCGAGCTTAGGTTGGCCTTCCGGCTATTACTATCCGGTGCGGCGCATCTACAGGCCGACCCAGCCTTGGCCGAACAGGGAACCACGCCCCACGATGCCGTCGCCGCGACGCAGGGACTATCCCGATAGGACAAGCCCCGGCATGAAGTCTTATCCGCGCCCGGCGCGCCCGGTCGGCGCAGGCGGCGGCGGGGGCAGCCGGAAACGCGGCCAGTAAAGGGTAGATTCTTTAACAGGCGACACCACCCGCCGGGCGAGCAATAACCGGCAGGGTCGGGCGGGTGGGGTCGCAGATAAGTTTCCGGCTGCCAGATGCAGTTCATCACACAGCCGTGCGCGCCGCGAATTTCGCAGGTCTTACACAGTCCTGCGATCCGCAGCGAATAGCCCTCTCCACTAAATCCTTACCCGTGCCGGACTCACCCTGCAAAAGCACGTTGGAGGCTTCAGGTTCCGCCACACGCGAGCGCGCGATGGCGACTGTTCAGCCGTCGCGTTCGCCACACTAGTTCGCCCGAACCCTGAACCGTTTCGCCCGTCTCACACGACGAACATGATCGCCGCACCTTCTGCGGACGCGTTTGCCGGGTTGATCCCGATTGCACGCCGTTTTCGCGTTAAAGGGTGGAGCAACTTATTCGCGTGGGCTGAGCGGGATCGCCGGAAGAAGGAGCGTGTGCTGTGCGTAGAACAATTTTGTGCGGGCTAGTCGTCCTGCAACTCGTCGTCGCTTTGAAGGCCAACGGTCGCCAGAGTTGGTCTGCTACGGCTCTCCCCGCCGCCGATGCGCTGGCGACCTGTTCCGAAAAGATAGTCGCTTATGCCGACTGGCCGAAGGTCAAAGACCCTCTCTTCTCTCTGGAGCTGAGCGGCAAGACGGGCGGGCGGCTCTACTACTTCGGGGCGGAGCACTTGACCGATCCCGCGCATGCACAGTTTGAAGCCATCGAGCGCGCGTGGAATGCTTTGAAGCCGACCGTGGCCTACTACGAAGGGGCGAACCGTCCCATCGCAGAGACGAGGGACGAGACGATCAGGCAGGCGGGCGAGTCGGGCTTCGTGCGCTTTCTGGCGAAGCGAGACGGCGTGCCCTTCGTCTCGCTCGAACCTTCGCCCGCCGCAGAGGCCGCTTATGTGATGCGAAAGTTTCCCGCCGAACAGGTCTTGCTCTTCTACGTGCTGCGCGAAACGGCGCGGCTCAGGGAGCGGCGCAAACTGCCGGAGGCGGAGTTGAAGGCCGCCGTGGCGCAACTGCTCGAACGCGTCGCGAAGATGAAAGGATTCGAGGGAGCGTTTGCGGACGTTGCCGGGTTGGAAGCGGCCTATCGTAAATACTGGACGAGTCCGGCGAACTGGTGGGAGGCTCCGCAAGCATGGTTCGCGCCGGGTAAATCTTCGCAGGCGACGGGCGGCATCTTTACGAACGACATCAACACGATGTCGAGCGAGTATCGCGATCTGCACATGTACAAGTCTCTGGCCGGGGCGACGCTGGAAGGCAAACGTGTCTTCGCGGTCGTCGGACGCAATCACGTCCCGATGCAGTCGCCCGCGCTGCGCTGCGCGATCAAGTAGCGCGCGTCGCCGTTTGCAGTTGTGCGTGCGCATGTTGTCGCTCACATCTGTAATCTACCGCAGGGGGACGGCGCGGGGTTTGAAATTTGGGACAAACTCCGCGCGCTGCTGTAGATTATAGATGTGAGCGACATCTCCTTAAACGAATTACACGCGACGGCGGAGCACGACGCTCGCGAAGCAAATTTCATCACGCAATTTCCCGAACGCGTCTTGCGAGAAGCGCGCGAGGTGGCCGGAAGAAACCGGCAGATCATCGCACAGGCACCCGCGCGCGACTTAACCACACTCCTCTGGTCGTCCATAGACAACAGCGAATCGCTCGATCTGGATCAAGTGGAGTTCGCAGAGCGTCTGCCGGACGACCGTATACGACTCCTGATCGGGATCGCCGACGTGGACGCCTTCGTCCCGAAAGAGTCGGCCATCGACCGCCACGCCCGCGCCAACACCGTCTCTATCTACACGCCCGGTAAAGTCTTCCCACTGCTGCCCGAACAACTCTCGAACGACACGACCTCGCTACGCGAAGGCGAAACCCGGCTCGCGGTCGTCACCGAAATGTCCATCTCGACGGGCGGGGCAGTTGGTGAGGTGAATATCTACCGTGCGTTAATTCGCAATCGCGTGAAACTGGTCTACGAACGCATCGGCGAATGGCTCGACGGCGACGCGCCTCTCCCTGCGGAGGTCGCGCGCATCGAGGGGCTGGAGGCGCAGTTGAGGTTGCAGGAGGAGGCTGCGGAGCGTCTGCGCGGGTTGCGCCTGCGCAAGGGCGCGCTCGAACTAGAGACGGGAGAGGCCGTGCCGGTGATCGTCGGGGGGCATTCGGTCGAACTCCTAACGCGCGAACGCACGCGGGCGCAAGCCATCATCGAAAACTTTATGATCGCGGCCAACACTGCGATGGCAGAGTTTTTGGAGTCGGAAGGATTGGCGTCGCTGCGGCGCGTGGTGCGTGAGCCGGAGCGTTGGCCGCGCATCGTGGAGATCGCCGCGCAGTTCGAAGAGAGTTTACCGGCGCGTGCGAATTCGCTCGCCCTCTCAATCTTCCTGTCCCGCCGCCGCGCGGCAGCCCCGGCGCGCTACGCGGAACTCTCGCTCTCGATCCTGAAACTCATGGGAGCGGGCGAGTACTTGGTTGAGACGCCCGATGCAGAGCAGGACGGCCACTTCGGCCTCGCCCTCGAAGACTACACGCACTCGACCGCTCCCAATCGACGCTATGCCGACCTCGTCACCCAACGCTCTGTGAAGTCGCTGCTGGCGGGCGAACCCGCGCCTTACACAGTGGACGAACTGCGCGCCGTCGCCGCGCGTTGCAACTTGATGGAGAGCGCGGCGCGTGGCGTCGAGCGCAGGATGCGCAAGGCTGCGACCGCTCTGGTGGTGGGCGAAAGGTTGGGAGAAGAGTTTGAAGGGGTGGTGACCGGGGTGAAGGAGAAGGGAACCTTCGTGAAATTGATCGCGCCTCCGGTTGAGGGCAAAATTGTC
>DASWNS010000193.1:0-3655 GCA_036399115.1 Pyrinomonadaceae bacterium
CGTAAATCCAGTTGACGGCGTGCTTCACACAGGCGTCGTTGATGAGATAACGCGTGGCGAAGTTGTCCGTGCCGTCGATCACGAGGTCACAGTTTTCGATGAGGCGTTCGATGTTGCCGTGATGCACGTCCGCGACGTGCGCTTCCGCTTCCACGTCCGAATTGATCTCGCCGATGCGACGCGCGCAGGCCACCGCTTTCGGCACGCGTTCCCGCGCGTCCGCTTCGGTGAACATCGTCTGTCGTTGCAGGTTCGACTCCTCGACGAAATCACGATCCACGATCCGCAGGCGACCGACCCCGGCGCGCGCCAGACTTTCAGCCTGCGCCGACCCCAACGCCCCGCAACCGACGATCAGCACATGCGCCGCCCTCAGGCGCGCCTGTCCTTCGCGCCCGATGCCCGCGAATAAAATCTGCCTGCTGTAGCGTTCCATCAAAATTCCACCATCAACCGACTCGACGTTAACTCTCCCGGCCTTGAATTAAAAGCGCGCCCGAAGTTACAGCCCGCCGAGAACTTCCCGCATCCTCTCCAGCCGCTCGATTCGTTCCGCCGAACTCACCCAGCCGCGATGCCTGATCACGGCTGGCGACGCTTGCCTCTGCAACGCCAGTAACGCACGCCGTTTGATCTCCGCATCCACTCTGCCTTCAAGAACGATCTGCCCGAAGGCGACGGCAATCACAGTATCATCAAGAACACTTACGTCGTATTCGGACTCAGCCAGTAATTCCTGCACTCGCTCCGGTTCGACGGCATCCCGGTGAGCGTCAGGAACTTCAGACACCTCTCCGAGAATCTCTGCGAGAAACTCCGGCGCGTTCGTGTGCGGGTGTGCCCTTCGCCATTCGCGAAAGAACGCCAGCGCATCCGCCCCCGTGTCGTTGCCGAAAGGCGTGTTCTCGTCCACGCAATCCCAGAAGAACTCATCCGTTAAAAGCTGCGCCGCGCGCGGGTGCGACCTATCGCGCGACAACTCCTCAAAATCTTCATCTTCGTCGCGGCTCATCACGCACTCTCCGGGCGCGAACCTGTCACGCCCCGCTCCGCTTCGAGGTTCAACACTTCGAGCGGCGCATCTCGCCCCGTCCATAATTTAAACTGCGCGGCGGCCTGCGCGACGAGCATCGGCAGCCCGCCGAAGACGAACTCGCAATTCGCCGCGCGCGCTTCGCGCATGAAGCGCGTCTCGCACGGATTGTAAACGAGATCGTAGGCGCAGCGCGCGCCGCGAAGTTGCGCGGCGAGGGCGGGCGTCTCCGTCTCGCGTGCGCCGCGCGTGCCGAGCGGCGTCGTGTTGACGACGAGATCGAAGTTGTCGAAGCGTGCGCCGTCGAGCGTTTGCAAATGCGCGTCGAACTTTTGCGCGGTCGGGCGTGCGCGCTCCGTGTCGCGCGCAAAGACGGTCGGACGCGCTCCGGCTTCGCGCAAACTCCACAGGACGGCGCGCGCCGCGCCGCCCGCGCCGAGCACCGCGACGCGCGACCCGTGCCCGACCGTGATCAAATTCGAGAGCGGCGCGAGCGCGGCGCGTGCGTCCGTGTTGTAACCGCTGAGCGCGTCGCCTTCGACAACGACCGTGTTGACCGCGCCGATCTCCTGCGCAGACGATTCGATCCTGTCGAGCAGCGGGATGATCGCGCTCTTGTGCGGCGCGGTGACGCTCAGGCCGCGCAGGTTCCAGGCGAGTTCGCGCGTGCGCGGGTGCGCCATGCGACGGGCGAAGGCTTGCACGTCGCCAACTTCAAAAGGGATGTAGACGGCGTCGAGGCCGAGTGCGGCGAACGCCGCGTTGTGCATCTGCGGCGAGAGCGAATGTGCGACGGGCGAACCGGCGAGTCCGTAGATTTCCGTCCGCTCGTTGATGAGATCGATGCGATAGAGAGCGCGCAGGTCGCGTGCGGCGATCTGGCCGGGCGCAGTTGCGTGTTCGCGTGCGAGCGCGCCGAAGGTGAGAAACGCGCCGCGCGCGGGCGCAAGGATGCGCGTCAGGAGTCCGGCCTCGCCCATTGCTACGGCGATCATCTCGCGTCCGGCGTCGCGCGCCCGTTTGAGGAGACGAAAGACGGGCAGCGAGTCTGTGATCTGCTCTGCGGCGAGGGCGAGTTTCAGGATGCGCGCGGGCGTGTCGAGCATGCGCGCGAAAGTCTCTTCGAGGTCAGAGGGAACGCGCGCGAAGTCGTGATGCGAGCAGATGACTTTCCGCCAATCGAGCAGCGTCCCGGCGCGCTGTTCTTCGAGGGCTTTGAAGTGCGCCGCCATGTCGAGTTCGAGATCGGCGTAGTCTGCGCGCTCGTCCCCCCCGGAAAAATTCTCCGACCAGAAACGGACGCGCCGCTCGAAGTTCGACGCGCGCGCGCCGCCCTGTTCGGACGGGCGGAAGGTGAGAATGAGCGGGCGCGTCGCCGCGCGGAAGATGTCCGGGAGTTCGAGCCGCGCCTGTTCAAGCTCCGCTTCGTCCGCGAGACAATCCATGCGCAACTCGATCATGTCTGCGCCTTGCGTCTCTGCCGTCGCGCGCGCGACTGCCGCACGCAACTCGCCCGCGCGTCGCACGCAGACGGGAACGCAGAGCCGGACGCTTGTATCGAATGTCATCGAGGAAGCCGGACGTGAGATAAAGTTTTAAAGCTGCCGGAGATTCTTGCGCGCACTCTTCTTCCCTGCGCCGGGGGCGTGAAGTTCATCTTCGACAGGCCGCCGGATTGAGCGCCTAAGTTGAGCGGGTTGGTTTACTGGTCTTTGTCGAGAAGTTTCGTCGTATGCTCGGTGACGCTGCTTGGCGCGTAGATGTCTACGTTGTCGCGGCGCGGCGGCAGTTCGCTCCCGCGCGGCGTGGCGGAGACGGCGGGCGGCACGTATGCGTGGCCGCCCGCGAGCGGCCTCGACGATTGTGCTTGTGGCTGCTGTTGAGAGAGCCGCAGAAACTCCGCGACGCCCGCGCCGAGTGAACCGGCGGCGGGAATCAACATCCAGAACCACCAGATTTGACCCGCGATCTGATGAACGTTTTTCACCGACAGCGCGACGAGGATGAAGGCTATGCCGACGAAGGTTTTGACGAGCGCGTAAGTGAGATTCGGCGGATCGTCTCGCTTGTGCCTGTCCGTGTGCGCGGGTTTGCCTGCGGCGGCGGCGACGGGTGCGGGCGCGCGTCCCTCCAAAGCCTGCGGCACGAGGCTCAGGTTGACGCCGCAGCCGCGACAAAAACTCGCATCGTCAACGTTCTGTGTTCCGCATTTCGGACAGTACATTTTTCAGTATCTCCTTAAACCGTCGGGCATGCGCGCGACAGCCCGCGCGTCGTGCGCGCTCTTTCTTCCGTTTCGTCAAGCATCTTTTGCGCCGTTTTCGAGGGAGGCGTCGAGGTGTCTGGTCGTAGCCTCTGTGACGCTTCCGGGCGAGCGGAGCATCTCGGAGGTATCAGGCGATGAGAATCGTCTCAAGTCAGCCGCCGCCGGAGCGAGCGGCGCGGGTTGGAAGGGCACGCCCTCATACCCCGGCGGCAGCGACAACTGCCCGCGCTCCTGTCGCGCGCGAATAAGTTGACCGATGCCTTCGCCGAACGAACCAAAGGCGGGGATGATGAACCAGATCGTCAGCCAGAAGGCTCCGCGAAAGACGAAAATGCCGGTCAGAAAAATTACTAACA
>DASWNS010000194.1:0-7620 GCA_036399115.1 Pyrinomonadaceae bacterium
CCAGAGACGTGATCGGCATCCTGCCCCGGCACGGTCGCCGCGCCAATCGTCCCGACCGTGGGACGCAGGACGAACGCCGCGACGTTCGAGGCGACGCCGCGATGCGGCTCGTTCGGCGTCCCGAACGAACGGTAGTGCACCACCTGCGCGCCCTGTACGCCCGCGCGAAGGTTCGGCGGGAGGGCGAAGGTGATGCGCGTGTCTGTGACCTCTTTGAGGGGCGTCAAAATCTCGACGCCGCCGATCTGGACGTGCGTGTCGTCGCCGCGCAACTGCGTGCCGACGAGATTCAGGTTGTAGCCGGTAAGGAGCGGCTGGTCTGCGAGGATCGGCGCAGCGTCGTTCTCCTGCGACATGACAGTCTCGATGATCGGTTGATGGAAGGGAACTGCGAGGATGTTTCGACTGAGCACGGGCAGCGCAGGGCGAGCCGCGCCGCTCCGGCTCTCGATCAGGACGACGGATGCCTGGTAGGCCGCCGTCGGGCGATAGCGCGTCTGAAAGGCCGCCCAGAGGCGCGAAATCTCTTCCGTGCTCATCGAGACGGGGGAGAGCTTCACCTGCTCGACCTGCTCGGCCAATTCCGACTCGAACAGAGTGCGCAAGGCCGTGGGCAGGACGGACGTGCCTTCGACGGTCGTTGGCGGGGCGAGCGCAAGGCGTATCGCGTCGCGCGTCAGCACGGGCGTCTCGTGGAACAACTGCATGGCATAGCCGAGCAGAATCTCTGCGTGGAAATCCTTTTCGCCATAAGCCGACAGCAGGTAGTGCAGGTCGAGCGCGAGCGGCGGGTTCGTCAAACGCTCGCCCCGCCCGTTACGCGAAGGGAGGCCGACATTGCGCCAGCCCGCGTTCGGCGTGACCTGATAGAGAAACAGGTTGAGCTGGCTTGTTTCCGCCGTCCCCTCCTTGAGGATGCGGTCGGGCGGCAAGGCCGTGACGAGCACTTCGCTCCCCACCGTGCCGGAGATGTTCTGGTCAATCATGCCGTTGTTGAGCAGATCTCTCAGCACGGCTGTGACCGACGCAATGGCAAGGGCGGTGCTCACGGTCTACCTCCGCTGCGCTGTTTGAGATATTCCCGTAGCGAGCGTGCCGGGTCGGGTCGCGCTCCGGCAGGCGGCGCACTTCGCGCCTCGACCCGCTGCCCCTGCGGGGTAACGGCACGCACTTCGATTCGCCCGATGGTGACGCGGATGATCGGGGGCGAAGCCTGCGCGGAAGCGTCGGCCTGCTCGCGCGTCGTCACAGGCGAACGCCGCGACGCGACTGTCGAGACGGGCATGACCGGCGGAGGCATGCCCTTTCCGGTACGAGCATGTGAGCGCGACGAGCCGCCTGCTGCGACTTCCGCCTCGCGCGCCTCGAACTCTCCGGCGACGATCCGGCGGATACTTCGTTCGAGCGCGGATTCATTCGTCTCAGGCGGGCGGTGCGCCTGCGGGTCGCCCGCGTGCCGGAGTCTCAGGTGCGCCTCTTCCGACGCCTGTGGCGGAGGCGTGCGCTCCGTCTCAGGCGTGGCTTGAGCAGGCGAGCGTGCCTGCTCTCGCACGGACGACGGGGTGAAAACGTTGGATGGCGATGTTTGATAAGGCAGCCTTGACGAAGAGGTTTCCGGGGGCTGGACGGCATCATTGTGCGTGCGGCTTTCGTGGCGCGCTTCGGAGAGCGGAGTTGCGTCGAGCGAGCGTGGTGCAGTGTCCGCCGTGCGCTGCCGGTTCTCCGTGGGCTGAGGCGCGTGTGCCCCTGACGGAGAGAGAGGGCGTGCGTTCTCTTCCGCGTCGAGTTGGGTGCTGTCGAGCACGGGTTCGGATGCGGGCGGCGCGGCGGCCAGCGTTGAAGGCTCGAAGCGCGACGCGACGCGTGGCTGCATGGAGGGCGTGCGGTTAAGACTGCGTGCGGCCAGATGTTTGAGATAATCGCTCATTCGCTAAACATGCTCAGGTAGAAACGGCGTCGCTGCGGACTCAGGGAAAGAATGTCCGTCTCGCGCCAGCCGTAGGCTCGTGCGAGCGCATGCACCTCTCTCAGCGTGCGCTGCGCCCAGACGTTAAGCTCCATCCAGAAGAAAGAGTCGATGTCGAAGGCTTCCAGCCATTGGTGCGCGCAGGCCGGGCACTTGAGTGCAAACTGCATATCTCCCTGCGCGTCAACCTGCCCCATTCGCTCGACGATTGCGTCCACGACTTCCGGCGGTAGCGCGCCTGCCGTCTGCTCCTCATCTCCGCGCCGCGCCGCGAGCAGGCATCGCTCGAAGAGCACTCGCCGCGCCGCCGCGACCTCCTGCACGGAGGCGAGCGCGGAGAGGTCCAGGCTGTTCGGCAGACGAAAGCTCACTTCGTATCCGCCGACGTTGAGCGAGAAAGAGCCGGGAGGTTTGTCTGCGGGAGTCGCCACACGCAACTGTGCCACACGGAAACTCATCTCCAGCGGCTCGTTGCAGGACGGGCACGTCGCCACGCTCGATAGCTGCGCGCCGAAGGTCTGTTCCCGCAGGTCGAGCAGCAGCGCGTCGCGCTCGCCGATGCTTAAATGCGCCAACTCTCCGGCGTCTATTCCTGTCGCAGCGGCGAGGAGCGTGAGCGCGCGTTCGAGCGGAGGCTGTTCGAGCGCGTGCTCCCACACGTCGAGCAACTCCGAATCGGACAGGGCGCGCATCACTCAATCACTTCGTTTCGACTAAGACGCGGGTTCGGTAAACGACGGCTCGGACGGCTCGTTCACTTCGTAGTCTCGCTCCCAGCCCTCGTGCTCCAGCTTGATGTGCTGGATGGCGATGGCATTGGCGTTGGCGTCCAAGTCGGGCTGCGCCTGGTATTCCGAAACCCAGCAGCGAAAGACCCTGTAAGCGATGGCGAGTTGTCCCGCCTCGTTGTACATCTCGATGATGATGTCCTTGCGGAAATCCTTGAGCGAGACTTCCGCGCCAAGACCGGAGCCGAAGTTCCAGACCTTATTCGCCCAACGCTCGAATTCCGTATCGTGGGTGACGCCCCGTTCGAGAGAGATGGCGTCGTACTCGGTGCGACCCGGCGACTTGCGCGTCGTGCTCGGGTCGCCGCCCTCCCGATGTTTGACGACTTCGGTTGAACGCTTGAGCATGCCGACTTTGCTGATCCCGGCGACGTAACGCCCGTCCCACTTGACGCGAAATTTGAAGTTCTTATACGGATCGAAACGCTGTGCGTTGACGCTGAACTGAGCCATGACTTTTCTCCTTAGACATCAATCTGTCCAGCGAGCTGCTGAATCTTGATGATCACAAACTCGGCGGGCTTGAGCGGCGCGAAGCCGACGAGGATATTGACGATGCCGAGATTGATGTCGTTCTGCGTCGTCGTCTCCCGGTCGCACTTGACGAGGTAGGCCTCGCGCGGGCTGCGACCCTGAAAGGCTCCCTGCCGGAACAGGTTGTTCATAAACGCGCCGACGTTGAGGCGAATCTGCGCCCACAGCGGTTCGTCGTTCGGCTCGAAGACCACCCACTGCGTCCCCCTGTAGAGGCTCTCCTCGATGTAGAGCGCGAGCCTACGGACGGGGACATACTTGTACTCGTCGGCCAACTGGTCTGCGCCGCGCAGCGTGCGCGCGCCCCATACGACGCGACCGTTGACGGGAAACGAACGCAGGCAGTTGATGCCGAGTGGATTAAGCATGCCGTTTTCCGGGTCGCTCAGGTTCACTTCCAAACCCTGCACGCCGTTGACGGTGGCGTCGAGTCCGGCGGGCGCTTTCCAGACGCCGCGTTGCGTGTCTGTGCGCGCCATCACCCCGGCGATGATGCCGCAGGGCACGAAGGTATCGAGTTGGCCTTCGCGCAGTGGGTCTGTCTCGACGACGCGCGGGAAGTAGAGCGCGGCATTGCGCGCCGCGATGCCGGAGAGGCCGAGCGCGCCGAGTCCGGCCACGGCATTGCTGGCCGCCGTCTCTTTATTCGCGCTCCATGCGGCGGGCGAGTCCACGATGAGCATGGCGCGATGGTCGGCGCAGAACTTCATGGCCGTCTGGTAGACGGCAGGCGGCACGTCGCCGCCGCGCGTGTCGGGCGGGATGCAGAGCAGATTGAAGAGGTCGGCCTTCTCCAAAGCATAAATGCCTGACTTGTCCGCCGGCGCGCCTTCGTAATCCGCCTGTCCGAGCGCGGTGCTGTCGAGTCCGTTCGAGCCGTCGCCGTCCGAGCCGTCGCCGGGAACAGAGGCGGGCAGAACCGGCTGGCCGCCCGCGCGCGGGACACGCACGTTCTGCGACTGTTGATCCAGCACGCGGTCCACGCGCCGCGAGTTGTCGCTGATGGAGAGGTTGATCAAACGTTCGAGCAGACGGTCGGAGCCGCCGCTCGTCGCTTTTTCAAAGACCGAGAGGTTGAACAAATCTCCCGCCGTGAGGCCGTACTGCTCGGCCACCTCGTTCGTAATGCCGTCGTAATCCACGACGACGTGCAGGCGGTTGCCCCACACGCCGGGACTGGCGGCCACCAGTTGCAGCGTATCGACGTTGATCTCGGCAAGGCCGCTGCCTCCGGCGTTTGTGAAGAGGCGAACGATGATGGCCTGGCTGCCGCCGTTGAGATAAAAATCGCGTACCGCGTAACTCATAGGGTCGGCGGTGGAGAGGCCGCCGAAGCGGCGTTCGAAGTCGCCGAAATTGTTGATGACGACCGGCTCGTTAACAGGACCACGCCGTGCGCGACCGATGAAAGCCGTGATGGAGGTGGCGACGCCGGAGATGGTGCGGACGCCGCTCGGAATCTCTTCGATATAGACACCGGGATAGGTCGGTGTGACTGGCATGAAACATTCTCCTTCTCAAGTATGGCGGGTGCGGAACGAACGACTTTCCAAAGCAGACAGCGCGCGTCAGGCCGCCTTCCGCCCGACGAGGATGCGCACGGCGATATCTTCTGGTCCTTTGTTCGTAAAGGTGAGCTTGGACGGCGACTCGCCGAGTAAACCGACCGCACCCGCGCCGATAAAGACCTGCTGCGCGTCGAGCGCGACCTCATCGGTTGCATCGCCGATGACGTAGCTCAGTTGTGTGTCGGTGTAGTTGTCGGCTTTGATCAAGAGGAACAGGATTTCGCCCGTGTCTGCCGGGACGATGCCGACTTCGGCGGTTCCGTCATTGGCGTCATGCTTGGGCACGACTACTTCGATATTCTCGTAGGCATCAACCTCGACGCTTTCGGCGGCGGCCACTTTCGGCCCGCCTGCGACCTGAGCGTTGAACGTCCAATTTATTTTGATCGGCATGATTTACTCCCTCAACGTTGCTGTCAACATAGCCCTTGCGCGGCCTCTTCGGCCACGGCGGGCGGCGAAAATTCAGTTCCCCCGGTTCGTCAACCTCATGGAACACTTCCCGCCCACCTGAGACGAAGCAGACCTACGGCGATTCGTCACCAAGCGTCAGGAAAATTTGCCCCGTGACCGCACGTCCCGGCGCATCTGTTCTTTATTTTTTGAAAAACCAAGATGTAGCGTCTGAAGGAATGTACTGAATCCTTCCTGCATTAGTGAGTACAACAGGCAGAAAAACCGACGAGGATAAATTTCTATTCTTGCGTGAAAACACCAGAGCGCGAGGAAGACCTTAGAAGTTCTATGAAGCAAGCGGAGAGTATTCTGACACGCCTCAGGCTGTCAACGTTTTTCTTTCGCCACGCCAAAAACACCGCCAGCGGAGGGCAGGCCGTCGGTACAAGTCCGCTCCTGATTCCTCCGAACTTTTATACCGGCTTATCATCCGATTGGATGCCGAACATCTCATACTCGGCGCGGACAAAAGTGTTAGCCGCGCTCGCCAGATCAAGCAAGCGTGCGAGAGCCGGGGCGTGGAAAAATCCGCAGCTATGACAAACGAGAGCGGGTCGTTCTGCGAGGAAGAGATCGATGCCGGTCGGGTCTGTCGGTTGTCCGCACAGGGCGCAAGGATCATTTGTCAGGACAGTGTTGACCCTGATCACTAAATCAGTCGGTTGAAGGTCTTCATTCTCACCCGTTTGGTTCGTTGTTTTATCGCTCACTTAATGATTATCCCTTTCGAAACGGTAATGTCGCAAAACAGCCATTCGGGTCTTATCTCTCCCTCACGCTGCGTCAACTGATATTATCAGTTCTCCGCATGAAGCATAAATCCTCGCCTTTCAAATGACGGCAGCACGCGCCGCAGACCGACACCCGCCCGTGCGCCACGCCGCTCGCGGCTAGTTCGTCGCGTGCGGTTTCGACTGCCATGAAAGCGGGCGCGAAGTTCACTGAACCTCGCGCCCGCTCTTCATGGAGTCTTCTAAACGCAATTATGCGATAGCAGTGTTGCTTCCTCAGGTATGCACGGAAGGTCGGAGAGATTGCGCCCGAACGCCTCAGGCATCTTTCGATAGACCGCGCTCCATCTTCTTCATCTCATCCCAGTAGCGAGGCTGGACCATGAGACGCCGTACCAGCGGGCGAAGCTCGGGGACGACTAACTGCCCGTACCCTTCGACCAGCGCGGAGAAGATCGTGCGCCGCCGGAGCCGCAGCAGGCGGCGGACACGTTCGGGCACCAGTAACGCCTGCACCCCGCGAAGTATCTGGTAACGCCACTCGCCCAGGTGTCGTCGGTACTGGCCGTAGAGGAGCGCGGTGTGTCTGCTGTGGTTGAGGTCGCGCACGAGGTGGAGTCGCCTGTCGGCACGCCACTCCTCGTAACTTTCCGGCAGTGCCTTGACGTTCAACCCCTCTCCGACGCGCTTGAAGACTAGATAGAGTTCTTCGCGCTCAGCGCGCGAGAGCGGTCTGTAGAGCATGCTGTGTGCCCGCTCGGAGTAGTCGACGAGCATGTAGAGCACGTCCCTGAAAGCCCAGTCGGGGATGCTCTGCCCGCGCTGACGCTCGACCGCGCCGTGGACCGCGTTGATCCTGTCGAGCGTCCGTTCCGCCGCCTCCCTCTCCGCGAACACGATCTCCTGCGCGTAGCGAACCGTGGAGAACAGACGCCCGATGGGGTCCGCCGGTATCTTGCCCGTGAAGAAGAGCCAGTCAACCGCCCTGTTCAAGGCGAACTCGGCGGCTGAGCCGGCGAAGATCAACAGTACCAACTCTGTGTCGCCCCAGATCTTTCTGACGATTGAGCCGCGCGCGACGAAATCCGACTTGAGCTGTAACGCCGTCAGACTTCTCACGTCAGAGTTGCTGTTATTAGTCACACGCAGCCTCTCTTTCTAAAGCGACGAACTCCTCACCACGTCCAGAATCTCTTCGGGGTCGCTGCCTGAGAAGATGCACCATAGAGCCTCCTCTCGCCTCAGAGCAATTCCCGCAACACAAATCTTCTCATAGAAACTGTCAACGAACTTCCTTCCCTCCGGTCGCTAAGGGCGACCGGGGCGGTCGCTCAGGCGCGTGAATTTGATGTTGCGGACGAGGGGGTTGCTGTAGTCGAGCGCCACAACCTTTCCGGCCTTGTCCCGCAGGAAGCGCAAGATCACTCCGCCGAGTTGAAAGGTGTCGCGGTCGACCGGCCTGAATTCGGGCAGTGCGACCGGTGAATCGTTGGCACGCCCCTTCAAGCCGTCTTTTCCGGGTGCCATGTCGAAAAATGCCCCGAGTTCGTCGCTTTGATAGCGTCCGGCAAAAGCCT
>DASWNS010000195.1:0-2800 GCA_036399115.1 Pyrinomonadaceae bacterium
CTAACGCTCACCATCGGCGCACGCATCAGCATCAAGATCCCGCGCGTGTCCGGTCATATCTCAGTCTCCGATACATTCATTTTCTTAACCATCTTCCTCTTCGGCGGCGAAGTGGCAGTGCTGCTCGCTGCGCTCGATGCATCCGTCACGTCGCTTCGCATCAGCAAAAAGCTCTCCACCCTGATCTTCAACTCCGCGACGATGGCCGTCTCAACCTTCGCCACCTACGCGTGCGTTAAATATGTCTGCGGCGACATCGTCTCATTGACCCACGCTCCCTATTCGCCGCTCTTTATGATCGCTGCGAGCATCATGGCCTCCGTGCAGTACGTGGTAAATTCCGGCACGGTCGCCATCGCCGGGGCTTTGAAGTTTAACGAGCCTTTCTGGGATTCGTGGCGCAGGAAATACCTATGGACTTCGCTCACCTACATCGCGGGCGCGTCCGCCGCCGCCATCCTTGCCAAACTCATCGGCGTCACCGGTTTCTACGCCTTCATCGGCACGCTCCCCTTCATCGGCGTCGTCTATTTCACTTACCTCACTTACATGAAGAACGTAGAGGCGGCGGCCACTCAAGCCGAACAGGCCGAACGCCACGTCGAAGAGTTGTCGCATTACATTGCCGAACAGGAACGTCTGCGCCAGCAGTTTTCTCAACTCGAAAAGCTGTCCGCGCTCGGCGAACTCGCTTCGGGCGTCGCGCACGATTTCAACAACACGCTCGCCGGAATACTCGGTCGCGCCCAATTGATGTTGCGCACCGACGACCGGGAAAAAATCCTGCGCGGCCTCCAGATCATCATCAAGACGGCGGAAGACGGCGCGAAGACCGTGAGACGCATACAAGACTTCGCACGCCAGCGTCGCGACCATGATTTCGCGCCCGTCTCGGTTGACCAACTGCTGTTCGATGTCGGCGAGTTGACGCGCCCGCGCTGGAAAGACCGCGCGCAGGCCAACAACGTCTATATCCGCCTCAATTTGCAGATCAACTCCAACGCGCTCATTCGCGGCGACGAGTCGGAGTTGCGCGAAGTGCTGGTCAACATGGTCTTCAACGCGGTGGATGCGATGCCCGCGGGCGGGACGCTGACGCTCGCGACGAATGAGGACGAAGAACATGTCGTCATCAGCGTGTCCGATACGGGCTGCGGCATGACGCCGGATGTGCGTTCGCGCATCTTCGATCCGTTCTTCACGACGAAAGGCAAAGCCGGAAACGGCCTCGGTTTGGCCGTCAGCTACGGCATCATCCTCCGGCACGAAGGCACCATCGAAGTTGTCTCCGAAGCGGGAAGTGGTTCGACTTTTAATATCAGGATGCCGGTGGCTAAAGGCGCGCTGAGAGCGCCGCACGCGGAGACGGAACCGCCGCCCGTCACGACATCCAAGAGCCTCTCACTGGTGGGCGAGGCTCCGCTGCGACCGCGCCTTCTCGTCGTTGACGACGAACCGCACGTCCGCACCTTGCTCTGCGAGATGATTCAAAGCGAGAACTGCGAGGCGGTGGCGGCGAGCAACGGAACCGAGGCGCTCGCGCTCTTCGATGCGGAAAACTTCGACGCGGTCTTCACGGACATAGGGATGCCGGGCATGAGCGGATGGGAACTCTCGCGCCTGATTCGCACGCGAAACGCACGCATCCCGCTCGCAGTGATTACGGGATGGGGCGATGTGGTGGGGTCTGACGAACAGGGAGCGGAGCGCATTGATTGGGTCGTGACAAAACCCTTTTCGTTGAAACAGATCACCGAGATCATAGAAGAGATCGCGCGGCGCAAGGCCGAAACGTGCGAGAGCAGGTTGGCTGACGTTGCCGCCTAAAGCGCGTCGCGTCGAACGTCGCCGGGCGTGCGCTCCGCGCATTCCAGTCGAGTCCACTCACACAAAGTTTCAAGTCGCGTTGCCCGCCTCGCCCCTGAGCAGTCTGGCGTGATATTGGATGGCCTGCGCTACGCTCCGTTCGACATCTTCCAACCTGAAAGGCTTCAACAAGTAGTCGAAGGCTCCGAGATTGATCATGCCTCTGGCGTGGTCTTCATTCTGTATGCCGGAGATGATGATGACCGGGGTTTGCGGCTGGATTTGCCGCACGTGGCCGAGCAGTTCTATGCCGCTCAATCCGGGCATGGAAATATCCGTCAACACCACATCGTAGACATCTGTGGCTAGCCACTCCAACGCACGTTCAGCCGTCGCGGCCACGTGGCAGAGGTGGTTTTCCGATAAGAGGTCGTAGAGCGTATCGCGGATTGCGTCGTCGTCATCGACAACAAGAATTGCTGACATAGAGTGAGGATAACATAAAATTTTTCCAGTTTTCACTTTACGCAAAAAGCGGGAGAAGATTTTCGCCCGCCCGTCTTTTTACGACGGCAAACGAACATCTTCTCCCGCTCAAGTTGCGCTCGAAGTGGTCAGCGTTGACTACTGATTAGGACCGCTCGCGCGGATCGTGATCTCCGTGCCGCTGCGCAGATCGAGGTCGTCGCTGCCCTGCACGTAGACTGAACCTGCGCCGCCACCCGCGCCGACCACTGCGCCGATGGCTGCGCCCTTACCGCCGCCAGCGATTGCGCCGATGATCGCGCCGACCGCCGTGCCGATGGCCGTGCGTTGCACCGTGCGATCCGTCTGGCTGCTATCCTGCACCGTGCCTTCGTTATCCACACGCACCGTCTCGCCGTTCACCGTGCGCACGCTCTCCACGAAGCCCGCGAAGCTCGACGTGCGACCGTCGCGGAAGCGGATGCGGTCGAAGTTGAAAGTCACTTCCGAGCGACCCGTAACGCGACCC
>DASWNS010000196.1:0-3188 GCA_036399115.1 Pyrinomonadaceae bacterium
GAATGATCGCGGCGAGCGTCCCACGTTGCGGCTCAAGATGGAGGCGAAGTTTCTGCCGGATGCGGAGTCGGCCAACGTCGTTGCGGAGATCAGGGGGTCGGAGAAGCCTGACGAAGTGGTGCTCGTCAGCGGTCATTTCGATTCGTGGGACGTGGGACAGGGAGCGCACGATGACGCCGGAGGCTGCATCATCGCCTGGGAGACGGTGCGCCTGCTCAAGGAACTCGGCCTGAGGCCGCGACGCACGATCCGCGCCGTGCTCTACACGAACGAAGAGAACGGGCTGCGCGGCGGCACGGCCTACCTCGAAGCCCACCGCGCCGAACTCGCGAAACACATTCTCGCCATCGAGTCGGATTCGGGAACGTATCGTCCCGAAGGGTTCGGCCTCGCGGCGGCGGCCTCGCCGCAAGCGCGCGCCGACCTCGAAGAGATCGCCAAACTTCTCGGCGGCATACGCGCCAGCCGCATCGCTCCGAACGGCGGCGGCGCGGACATCGGACCACTCATGCGCGCGGGCGTCATCGGCGCGAGTCTCGACGTTGACGGGACGCACTACTTCGACATACACCACACGCCTGCCGACACGCTCGACAAAATTGATCCGCAAGACCTCGCTCTCTGCGTCGCCGCGATGGCCGTTATGGCTTACACGGTCGCAGACATGCCGACGGCGTTGAACGCTTCGACGCCCGCGTCGAAATGAGTTGAACGAATCGACCTTTGCAAACATATGTTGAAAGCAACAGTTCTCGCACTCGCATCCTTTCTTCTCCTGCAAACCGGCATCGAGCGTTCGGGGTCGGATTGGAACTTGCAACAGAGCAACACGAAAGTCCGCCTGCGCGGCATAAGCGCGGTTAGTCACTTCGTCGCGTGGGCGAGCGGCGAGCGCGGCACGTATGCGCGCACGACGGACGCCGGGCAGACATGGCGGGTCGGGACTGTGCCCGAAGCGTCGGAACTCGACTTTCGCGACGTGGATGCGTTCGACGAAAAGACTGCTTACCTGCTCTCGATTGGCGAAGGCGAAAAGTCGCGGATTTATAAGACGACCGACGGCGGCGCGCACTGGACGCTGCAATTCAAGAACACACGGCCTACGGCCTTCTTCGACGCGATGGCCTTCTGGGATCGAGATCACGGCATCGCCATGAGCGACCCCGTGGACGGACGCTTCCTCATCATCACCACTTCGGACGGCGGCGCGACGTGGCGCGAGACGCCCGCCGCAGGGATGCCTCCCGCGCTCGCCGGAGAAGGAGGCTTTGCCGCGAGCGGCACTTGCCTCACGGTCGAAGGCAAGCGGAACGTCTGGTTCGGCACGGGCGGCACGTCGGGCGCACGCGTCTTTCGTTCGACGGATCGAGGCCGCACCTGGAAAGTTGCGAACACGTCTATCGCCAGCGGCAAGAGCGCGGGCATCTTCTCGATTGCTTTTCGCGACGCACGGAACGGCGTCGTCGTGGGCGGGGATTACACGAAAGAGAGTGAGTCGAAGAACAACGCGGCGACGACGCGCGACGGCGGCAAGACCTGGACGACGATCAACGCCGCGCCGCCGAACGGTTATAGATCATGCGTCGTCTACGTGCGCAACGGCGAACGCGTCCCGATGCTCCTGGCGGTCGGGCCGTCCGGCACAGACTACTCGACGGATCAAGGAGCGAGTTGGAAGCGTTTCAGCGGCGCGGACGGTTTTCACACCGCGAGTTTTGCCCCCGCGTCCGGCGCGGTTTGGGCTGCCGGTGAGCAGGGTCGTATTGGCATCACCTACATCTCGCCGTCGCCCGCTCCTGAGAAGAGAAAGGGCGCGCGCCGCCAGCCGAACGGAAAATAGTTACGAGACGGCGTAGCTTTGAACGTCTCGCGCTCTTTGATTCCGCTGTTCTTCAATTTACTGCGCGAGCGTATTGCACAGGCCACGGCGCATCGGCTCCGAGTTCTTTCGCCGCGTGGAGAGGCCAGTAGGGGTCGCGCAGCAGGGCGCGTGCGAGAAAGACCGCGTCGGCCTCCCCGCTCGCGATGATCTGTTCGGCCTGTGTCGCTTCGGTAATCATCCCGACCGCCCCCGTCGCAACCTCCGCCTCGCGGCGAATCGCCGCCGCGAACGGAACTTGATAACCCGCCTTGACCGGAATCCGCACGCCGGAGATGAGCGCGCCGCTCGAACAATCAACCAGATCAACTCCCGCTTCCTTGAGCCAGCGCGAAAACTGTATGGACTGCTCCAACTCCCAGCCGCCGTCTGCCCAGTCCGTCGCAGAGATGCGGACGAAGATCGGCAACGAAGCGGGACACGCCTTGCGCACGGCTTCCGCCACCTGCAAAGGAAGACGCGCGCGGGCTTCGAGACTGCCGCCGTACTCGTCCTGACGCCGGTTGGAGAGCGGCGACAAAAACTCGTGCAGCAGGTAGCCGTGCGCCATGTGCAGTTCGATCACGTCGAAGCCCGCCTCGACACTGCGCCGTGCCGCGTCAACAAATTGCGTGACGACTTCTGCGATCTCCCGCGCGTTCATCTCGCGCGGGATTGGATGGCTCGCGGCGAAAGGCAATGCGCTCGGAGCTAAAGTTTGCCAGCCGCCTTCCGACTCTGTGAGCGGTTGGCCGCCGCGCCACGTCACATCGGTTGAGGCTTTGCGCCCCGCGTGTGCGAGTTGAATCCCCGCCGCCGCGCCCTGCGCTTTGATGAAAGAGGTGATGGGACGGAAAGCTCTCGTATGTTCATCAGACCACAGCCCCGTGTCGCCCGGTGAGATTCTTCCTTCGGGCGACACGGCTGTCGCTTCCGCGATCACGAGTCCCGCGCCGCCCACCGCACGGCTGCCGAGATGTACGAGGTGCCATTCGTTAGGCAAGCCGTCGCGGCTTGAATACTGGCACATCGGCGAGACGAAGACGCGATTCCTGAACTCGACATCTCGCAGCTTGAACGTGGAAAACAACCTGCTCATACACTTCCCCCCGGCTCACAAACCAGTCGGCGCGACACTGCTGTTAACCGTTGACCGCCGCCATGCCCGCTTCCGCATCGAACCTCCTTCGTCAATCAGTCGCTATGATCAATATGACGGGCGACGGCGGCGACGATGTTTTGGCATCGCCGCCGCCGGAGCCTCACAACGATTTCATGTCGATGACGAAGCGATAGCGCACATCGCTTTTGATCGTCCGCTCGTAGGCTT
>DASWNS010000197.1:0-2813 GCA_036399115.1 Pyrinomonadaceae bacterium
GCTGATCGGGATCCTCTTCCCGCTAGTGGCACACAGGATCGCATGGGTCAGGTGGGTCTCGCTGGCAGCTCTCTGCTCTCTTGCGCTGCTGCTCCCATTAAACATTTTTCTCTTCCACTATCTGTTCTTGTTCGCGCTAGGGATTCTGGCGTTCTTCTGTAGCAGCGGGAAAATTGGAAGGCGCACCTTCGTCTTGGCTCTCCCGGCCTTCTGCGCCGGCCTCTACCTGACAATGGGCGCGGCGATCGCCGCAGTCGGGGCGGCGGTCGCCGCGTCGATCGTCTTCGTGCCGTTAAATAACTCATTCTTGAATTTCTTCGGAGCCATCTCTTACTCACTTTATCTCTTGCACGTGCCGCTGGGCGGTAAAGTGATAAATCTCGGGGCCCGCTTCGAGGGGAGCTCACTGAGTAAGATTCTCACTCTGCTAGCCGCTTTTGGTCTGAGCGTCGGGGCGGCCTACCTGTTCTACAGGTTTGTAGAGCGGCCGTCCCAGCGCTGGTGCTCGTCAATCTCCTACAGGCGCGCGGCTAAGCCAGAGGAATCATATAGCCCTACGGCCGCCACCTCACTATGTACCCCGGTGGGGGTGGCAGAGTGAAGGCTAGCGTGGATGAGCGGCTCGCGCCTCTGTGTTATGTAACTAAGCCTGGGCCCTCGGAACTCGGCGGCGAGTATGCAGAAGTAGGCCTGCGCGGTAAGCGGCTGCGACTAGCCATCACGGCTGACCCTGAAATAGCTGTGCCCCCAACCCTCTACGGCGGCATCGAGCGCATCATCGACATGCTCGTGCGGGGCTTGGTATCCCGCGGTCATGACGTGACACTTTTCGCGCATCCCGACTCCGTCGTTCCTTGCCCTGTCGTGGCTTATCCGTGGACGACATTCAAGTCGAGAACCGGTACGCTCCGGAACACTCTGCTCGTCTCGACGAACATCCTGCGCGGGCGATTCGATATAGTCCACAGCTTCGGGCGGTTGGCATACATGATGCCTATTTTACCGATCTCTGGCCCTAAGATCATGAGCTACCAGAGGGAGGTCACGGAACGTAGTGTGATATGGGGCACCCGGCTGTCGCGTGGGACGCTTCACTTCACCGGCTGTAGTCGCCATCTGGTCCAGCAGTTTCTGGGGAACAGCAACTGTCACGTCGTCTATAACGGTGTCCCGGCAGATACCTATAAGCTCAGGGAGTCTGTTAGCGTCGATGCGCCACTGGTCTTCCTCGGCCGTGTCGAGGAAATCAAAGGCCCACACCTCGCCGTTGAAATCGCCCGACGCAGTGGCCGCTCGCTCGTCATTGCGGGGAATATCCCTGAGGGTGAAGCCCATCAGGCGTTTTTCAAAACACATGTTGCACCGTACGTGAACGGGGAGCAGGTGCGATATGTAGGGCCAGTTAACGATGCAGAGAAGAATGAGCTGCTCGGTAAAGCCGCAGCCTTTCTGATGCCTATCCTATGGGAGGAGCCGTTCGGCATTGTTATGGCTGAAGCTTTGGCCTGCGGGACACCCGTCATAGGATTGAACAGGGGCTCCGTGCCAGAGATCGTGAAGCACGGAGTCAATGGGTTCGTGTGCGGCTCGATTGACGAGATGATCGCTGCAGTCGGAAGGCTTAATGAAATAGATCGCGCCGCTTGCCGCCGCATCATGGAAGAGAAGTTTAGCGACATGGCTGTGGTTGATGCGTACGAAAACTTGTACTTCAAATTATTGGGCACGGCTCATCCGTATGCGTAATCGCGGCATGGCAAAAATCTTTATTGATGTCGGAGGTCACCTGGGCGAGACTGTCGAAGCTGTTATTGATCCCAAGTATGGCTTTGATGTTATTTACTCGTTCGAACCGGTGAGTTCATGCTGCGAGAGAATCAGACAGATTCGTGATTCGCGTGTGCGCGTAATGACGGTGGGGCTGTCAAATCGAGACTTTGAGGCTAGCATTCACAACCCCGGCTCGCTAGGGGCATCATTGTACGAGGACGCTCCAGACGCGCAGGGCAAAAGTGAGAAATGTCGATTCATCGAGGCCGCCCGCTTTTTCAGGGAGCACATAAAACAATCCGACCGTGTTTACCTAAAGCTTAATTGTGAAGGGTCTGAAGTTGATGTGATCGAGAACCTCATTATTAATGATGAGTGGAGTAAGGTTACAAACGCGATGATCGATTTCGACGCACGCAAAATTCCATCGCAGCGTCTACGGGTCGAGTCCGTGACTAACTTGCTTGTTAAGACCGGCATGGATAATTACCAGTTTCCGGAAGATTACATGTATGGGACTGGCTCGCACTTCGGAGGTATTAAGAATTGGCTCAACAAGACGGGCGCGATCGATTTTGGAATTAGGAGTCGCCTCATGAGTCTTATTTTCCATTCAAAAAATGTCGTTGGCAGGAAGCACCTAGGGTTCTACAAGCTGAAAATACTACGTCACACTCCAGTATTTCTCGTTAACTACTATTACAACAAAATGAAGCGGAACGTTCGCTAAGAGAATCTTTCCTGAAGCATGGCCGTAGTTTGTTTATTAACCCCTGGTCAGCCTTCCACCAACCCGCGGCTCGTCAAAGAGGCGGACGCGCTTGTTGAGATTGGGCATCAGGTGCACGTAGTCTGCGCTCATTGGGCAGCATGGGCGGACGAGACGGACAAGCTTCTTTTGAAGTCGCGGAAATTTGATTGCACATATGTCGGTGGGCACCCGAAGGAAGAGTCTTCCAAGTACCAGTTGACGCGATTAAGACATCGCTTGGGGAGGGAATTAATGCGGTTTCCTGTCCCAATATATCCGCCGAAATGGGCCT
>DASWNS010000198.1:0-15678 GCA_036399115.1 Pyrinomonadaceae bacterium
CCCAAGACCACGCCGACCAAGATCAGCGTGCGCAACCTGAATTTTTTCTACGGCACCGCGCAAGCCCTCTTCAACATCTCGCTCGACATTCCGGAGCGCATCGTGATGGCCTTTATCGGTCCTTCCGGTTGCGGCAAGTCAACCTTCCTGCGCACGCTCAATCGCATGAACGATACGATTCCCGGCGCGCGTGCCGTGGGTCAGGTCTTGATCGACGGCGAAGACGTTAACGCGCCGGGGCAGAACGTCGTGGATTTGCGCAAGAAGGTGGGGATGGTCTTTCAGAAGTCGAACCCGTTTCCGAAATCCATCTTCGATAACGTCGCCTACGGGTTGCGTATCAACCGCCTGACGGATAACAAGAGCGAGATGGAGGATCGCGTCCGCGAAGCGTTGGAAGACGCGGCCTTGTGGTCGGAGGTGAAGGATCGCCTGAAGACTTCCGCGCTCGGCCTCTCCGGCGGGCAGCAGCAGAGGCTCTGCATCGCGCGCGCTTTAGCCGTGCGCCCCGAAGTGGTCTTGATGGACGAACCGGCCTCCGCCCTCGACCCCATCGCGACGCAGAAGATCGAAGAGTTGATCGTGGAACTCAAGCGGCAGTACACCATCGTCATCGTGACGCACAACATGCAGCAGGCGGCGCGCGTCTCCGACACCACGGCTTTCTTCTGGCTCGGAAAACTGATCGAAGTCAACAACACGGAGAAGATGTTCACTAACCCGAACGAGAAGTTGACCGAAGACTACATCACGGGGCGGTTCGGCTGATGCTCCTTGTGCGGGCTTCGACAGCCGCGCGAAAAACTGACGCGAAAGATGACAAGGGGAGGTTTTTAAAATGGATCACCACAGACGGCTCGATGCCGAACTAAACGCTCTGCGCGACCGCGTGCTGCTCCTCGGCGGCGAGGCCGAGACGGCTCTGCTGCGCGCCATGTACGCGCTCACGGAGCGAGACACGGAGGCGGCGCGCGAGGTGCTCGCCAACGACGATGCGATTGACCGGCTCGAAGTGGAGATCGACCGTCTCTGCATAGATGTGCTTGCGCTGCGCCAGCCCGCCGCGCGCGATCTCAGGTTTGTCATTTCGGTCGCTAAGATCACGCCGATCCTCGAACGCGTGGCAGACCACGCCTGCAACATCGCCCGCGCCGCCATCGATCTCAACGACGAACCGCAACTCAAACCCTATTTCGACCTGCCGCGCATGGCCGAACACGCCTCGAAAATGCTTCATGCCGCGCTCGACTCCTTCACGAGCGGCAACGCCGAGGAGGCGCGCGAGATCATCGAGCGCGACGACGCGGTTGACGAGATGTACGAACGCATCTTTCACCAATTGATCGAATTGATGGTCGCCGATCCGGCGACGACGACGCGCGCCGCGCGCCTGCTCTTCGTCGCCAAACACCTCGAACGCGTCGGCGACTACGTGACGGACATCTGCGAACTCACGGTCTACATGGCCGAGGCTGCTTTCATCAAACACAGCAACTAAGAGAAGTGACAAGTGACAGGTGACGAGTGACAAGTTAAAAAGACGTAAATCGTAAATCGTCAACAGAGAAAATTTGTCTATCCTTATCTATTTACGATTTACTGTCTCCATCTCGTCACTTGTCACTCGTCACTGTTCTTGGCACTCGTCACTTAAAAATATGTCAAAGCCAGTTCTCATCATCGAAGACGACCCGGACATCGCGGAGGGCTTGCGTTACAACCTTGAGCGCGAAGGGCTGGCGGCGCGCGTAGCGGAGACGGGTGAGCAAGGGCTTTCCTTCGCGCTCGACACGAAGAACCCGCCCGCGCTGATCCTGCTCGACCTGATGCTGCCCGGCATGAGCGGGACGGAGTTGTGCCGCCGCCTGCGCCGCGAACCGTTAACGCGCCGCACACCCATCATCATGCTGACGGCGCGCGTTTCGGAAACCGAGCGCGTGGCGGGTCTGGAACTCGGCGCGGACGATTACATCACCAAGCCGTTTTCGGTGCGTGAAGTGCTGGCGCGCGTGCGCGCCGTGCTGCGGCGGGCAGACGATGCCACCGTCTCCGTCTACGAAGACGAAAAACTGCAAATCCATTTCGAGGATGTGCGCGTCGTCTGCGAGGGAGCGGAGGTGAAACTGACGCGCAAGGAGTTTGCGCTGCTCGCCGCGCTCGCGCGTCGTCCGGGGCGCGTGGCGACGCGTCAACAAATCCTCGACGACGTGTGGGGTCAACAACATTACGGCGACACGCGCACGCTCGACGTGCACATCCGGCGGCTGCGCTCCAAGCTCGGAACGTGCGCCGACAGCATCGAGACGCTCGTGGGCGTCGGCTATCGCTTCAACGGATGCTCGACGCTCTCCGGCAACCGCGCCCGTAACGGATCGGAGTCTTGACGCACGCCGCCACGCCAACACGCCTTAAACTCTCGCACGCGCTCGGCGGCGTCCTGCTCGTCGCGCTCCCCTTCTTTTTCATGCTCGGCGCAACGGCAGGCGCGGCGGTCTGCTTTGCCGCGCTCGCAGGTCTGCTCCTCGGTCGTCTCTCGGCGCGCGGCGGGCAGACGCCGGACACTTCCCTCCCTTCGCATCAGACGCTCTCGCCACGCGCGCTCCTTGCACTGGAAGCGGCTAAAGCCGCGCCGCCCGCAGGCGCGCTGCTCGCCGCGACGATGAACGGGATGCGCGAAGGCGTGCTGGCCGTTGACGGCTCGCTGCGCATCGTGACGGTGAACGACGCGGCGCGCGTGCTCTTTAGTCGCGCACACGGCGCGCTCTCCGGCGAGCCGCTCAGCGCGCTGACGCGCAACCCCGCGATTCACGCCGCCTACAGCGCGGCACTCGAACGGGGCGAGGACAATCAAGTCAAAGTCGAGTTGGTCGGCGCGGAGCGGCACGTCCTTGAGTTGCGCGTCGCGCCGCTCATGCTCGACGAGACGCACGCCACGCGCGGCGCAATCGGAGTCTTCTTCGACATCACGCAACTGGAACGGCTGGAGCGCGTGCGGCAGGAATTCCTCTCTAACGTCTCGCACGAATTACGCACGCCGCTCACCGCCATCCTCACCTTCGTCGAGACGCTCGAAGAGGGCGCGCTCGACGACCCGGAGCACAGCCGCCGCTTCGTAGGCATCATCGGTCGTAACGCCGCACGCATGCACACGCTCATTGAAGACATCCTTGAATTGTCGGCCATCGAGTCGGGCGGAACTCAGGTGGAAGCGCGGCAGGTGCGGCTGTCGCCGGTGGTGCAGGAGATTTTGAGTTCGCTCGGAGGAAAAGCCGAAGCGCGGGGCGTTGCGCTCGTCAACGAAGTCAGGCCGGAGGCGGTCGTTTTCGCAGACCCGCGACGGCTCGAACAGATGCTCCTCAATCTCGTGGACAACGCGATCAAGTTCAACCGTGCCGGGGGCGTGGTCACGGTCGGGCACGAGGCGGGCGGCGCGAGCGATCTCGTCACCGTCAGCGACACGGGCGAAGGCATCCCGCAAGATCAACTGCCGCGCATCTTCGAACGCTTCTACCGGGTTGACCACGCGCGTTCACGCGAGATGGGGGGCACGGGGCTGGGGCTTGCCATCGTCAAGCATCTGGCGCGGGCGCACGGCGGCGAAGTGTGCGTCAGGTCGGCGGTCAACGAAGGCTCGACCTTCACCATCGAACTGCCCCGCGTTCAGAACACAGACCAAAACACGGAGCGGAACACAGAGCGGAACACAGACTGACGCAGGCGGTCGCGCCTTCTTCGTCCGGCGTTCACGGCGTCGCCGTTCATTGGCGAAGCTGGCGCGTCAAACCTTGCAGCAGGCGTTTCCAGAGAGTTGTCGCAGGCGACGCGTGTGAGCCGCGCTGCCCCTTAGGCGCGGAGTAAGCCCTGCGCGCCCTGACGCTGATAAAGTCGCCCGTCTCGATGATGTAGGCGGTGAGTTGGTAGCCGTAGACGCAGCCCGTGTCGAGTCCGATGGCGCAGGGTGCGCGCCGGGGTGCGCTGTCAGGCCAGTGTCCGAAGAGGATCGTCTTCTCGCCCCTGTAGACCTCATACCACGGCGTGCCCAAGCGGTTCGTGCGATCCGCGCCGAGCGTGCGCAGCGCGGTCAGATCGTCGGGCGTCTGCGCGTCGAGCGGCACGCCGGGGCGTATGCCCGCGTGCACTACGAGGTGCGCGCCGAGGTCTATCATCAGAGGTAAGGATTCGAGGTAGCGCGCGTAGCGTTCCCGGTCGCTTTCGAGTTCTGCGACGGCCTTTCGCTGCGCCGCCTTGAGCGTGTGCGTCGCGCCGCGCCAGTAGCGCAGCAACGCCAGATCGTGATTGCCGAGCACCGCCTCGAAACGCGCGTCCGCGATGAAGAGGTCGAGCACTTCGCGGTTCTTCTCGCCCTTCGTCACGAGGTCGCCGACGGAGACGACTCGATCATCTTCGCCGAGCGCAGCCTTTTCCAGTAGCTCCGTGAGTTCGTCGAAGCAACCGTGTATGTCGCCGATAACAATCGTGCGCCGCGTCACTGCTTCATGCCCCCTTTAACAGCGGAGGGTTATCGGTCGTCCAGAGAACTTCGTTCTGGCTGTTGAATCCCCCGCCGTCAGGCGAAGGCGTGACGCGCTGGTAAGTGCCGTCCGGCTGCAAGGTGCGCGCCTTCACGTCGTCGCGCAGGTAGGACTCCAGCAAGACATCTCTCAGGTATTTCTTGAGCCGCTCATCTTTGATCGGAGCCATCACCTCGACGCGTCGATCAAGGTTGCGGTGCATCAAGTCCGCGCTCCCGATGTAGACCTCGTCCTGCCCGTCGTTGATGAAGTAGAGCACCCGGCTGTGTTCGAGGAAGCGACCCACGATGCTCCTGACACGGATGTTTTCCGAAACGCCCGGCACGCCCGGACGCAACATGCAGACTCCGCGCACGATCAAATCCACGGGCACGCCTGCCTGCGCGGCGGCGTAGAGCGCGCGGATGATCTGCACGTCGGTCAGACTGTTGATCTTGGCGATGATGCCCGACCGACGACCAGCGCGGGCGTGCTCGGCCTCTCGCTCGATGAAGGCCAGCAGGCGCGCACGCAGGTTGACCGGCGCGACGAGCAGGCAGTGATATTTGGAATAGCGCGAGTAGCCGGTCAGGTAGTTGAAGAGGTTGGCGGCGTCTTCGCCGATCTCCGGGTCGGCGGTGAAGAGGCCGATGTCCGTGTAGGCGCGCGAGGTCGTGGGGTTGTAGTTGCCTGTGGCGAGGTGGACATAACGCCTGAGCTTCGTGCCTTCGCGGCGCACGACGAGCGCGAGTTTGCTGTGCGTCTTCAAGCCCATCAGGCCATAGATCACGTGGACGCCCTCCTGCTCCAAACGCCGCGCCCATTCGATGTTGTTCTCCTCGTCGAAGCGCGCTTTGAGTTCGACGAGCGCGGTCACCTGTTTGCCCTGTGCGCTCGCCTCCATGAGCGACTGCACGACGGGCGAGTCTTTGCCCGTGCGATAGAGGCACATCTTGAGGGCGAGCACATCGGGGTCGCTCGCCGCCATCGCAATGAAGTCGGTGACGGACGTGTAAGAAGTGTAGGGGTGATGGAGCAGCACGTCCTGACGCTTGACGGCGTTGAAGACGGAGCCGCCCTGCCGGAGCGGTGCGGGGACAGACACCGGAAGCGGCTTGTCTCTGAGCGCGGGCAGGTCCAGCCCGTAAAGCTGCATCAGGTCTGGGACGTTCAATATACCGTCAACGACGTACACGTCTTCGGGCGTCAGGTCGAGAGAGGTCGTCAGGTACCCGACCATCTTGGCGGGCATCGTGGCGGAGACTTCGAGCCGCACCGCCGAGCCGAAGCGGCGACGGCGCAACTGCTGCTGCATGGAGCGCAGGAGGTCGCCGGCCTCGTCCTCGCGGATTTCGATGTCGGCATCGCGCGTCACGCGAAACAGGTGCGACTTGCCGTGTTGCATCTCAGGGAAGAGCGCGCCCGCGTTCGCCGCGATCAGGCTTCCGAGGAAGGTAAACTTCCTGCCCGTCTCGTCAACCGGCACGAGGCGCGGGACGATTGGCGGCAGCTTGATGCGTGCAAACCGCTTTCCCTTCAGACCCGGAGTTTCCGCCTCCCCGTGCTCTGCCCCCGGCTCAACCATCAATCCGAGATTGAGACTCAGGTTGGAGATGTAGGGGAATGGGTGGCCGGGGTCTACGGCCTGCGGGGTGAGAATGGGGAAGACGCTTTCGTTGAAGTAAGCGTCGGCGGCCTGCCTTTCGCGTTTGCTCAGGTCGTTGTAAGACGTGATCACGATGCCGTGCGAGGCAAGCTGCGGCAGAATCACGCCCTGCAAGCAGCGCATCTGCAACTCGATCAAAGGTCGCACCCGCGCGCTGATCTCACGCAACTGTTCGGCAGGCGTCATGCCGTCGGGCGACAACTCGACGATCTCCTCCTCCAACTCTTCTTTCAGACCCGAAACGCGAATCATGAAAAACTCGTCGAGGTTCGATGAGAAGATCGAGAGAAACTTGAGGCGTTCGAGCAGCGGATGCGACTCGTCGAGAGCCTCTTCGAGCACGCGGCGGTTAAATTCCAGCCAACTCAACTCGCGGTTGAACAACATCTCCGCAGGGACGAGCGACTGCGCCGCGCCCGCCCCCTTCTTTTTCTTGGAGGTCTTCAACAGGCGCGCTCCGTCCTGCTTAAATTTCTTGCCCGACTTAGCCATCATCCAACACTTCCCGAAAGTAAAAATCGTCTTCAACCAATTTGATTCGGCAACCTTTATAGCACAGGAAAGCGCGTCTATAACGCGTCCGTGGCGTCCTCGATTTCAGGCATGACGGTTGACATACTGCGTTAAATTATCCATCTTGCCTCAAGTAAAAAACGGCCTCTGCCGTGAACGCTCATAACGACCATTATGCAATACAATTTAACGGAGAGAATTCGAGAGCATTACGATATTGCGTCTGTCTATTATGAGAAGCTGTGGGGCAAGCACCTCCATCACGGCTATTACCTCACCGGCAAAGAATCCAAAGAAGAGGCTGCCGAGAACCTGATCAAATTTCTGGTCGAACTGGCGGAGATACCGCGCGGCGCGCGCGTGTTGGATGTCGGCTGCGGGATCGGGGGCGCGTCCGCCTGGCTGGCCGAGCAACTGGACTGCCAGGTCACAGGCATCACGATCAGCCCCGGCCAAATTCGTATGGCTACAGAGGCCACACGCCATTTGATAAACAGGCCGACTTTTTTGTGGGACGACGCTAACCGGCTGAGCGTCGAGGGAGACTTCGACATCGTGTGGGCGGTGGAGGTGATTTCTCATCTCAACGACCGCAGCGAGTTCTTCCGCCGGATGAGTCGTCTTCTGGTTTCCGGCGGGAGGTTCTGCGAAGCCGCGTGGTTGAAGGAAGAGGAATTGAGCCGCGAGGTTGAGGATAAGTATATCCTGCCGATAGAAGAGGGGATGTTAGTCTCGCTCCCCACTCTGTCAGAGTATAAAAGGCATATCGAGGAGAACAGACTGCGCCTGCTCCACTACGAGGACATTAGTTCGAAAGTGGCTCAGACGTGGGATATATGTCTAGACATCGCGAGGGATCGAGCCGTGTGGGAATTCGCCGCTCAACACGGCAGAGAGTTTATCGCCTTCCTCAAGTCCTTCAAGGCGATGAGGAACGGCTTTAAGACCGGCACTTTCAGGTATGGCGTTCTGGTGGTCGAAAAACCCTGAGGACGTGTTTCAAAGGCGAAGGGCAATAATATACTTCACCCACCAGAAGGCTCTTGCGGCCATAGACGCTTCAGAAATAAAAAGGTCTTACGAGGTAAGCCGGGCACTGGTGAGGGAAATATATTACCGCCCTGAATTATGAGGTCGAGCAATTGGCAAACCGCCGGACCCCCCCTACCGCAAGGCTCTCCGGCTTTCAGCTACGCGATTACGGGAATCGGACGCAAAAATTGCCTGATCTGCTTTCTCAACTGTTTGGTGTTCATCGCTTTGGCGTAATCGGTCATGACGGGGCTGGATTCGGAGATCGCTCTGGCGATGCCTTTCGCCGCGTTCTCACAAAAATCTACCAGTGCGCCGTCGCGTCTCTTACGCTCTGAACGATTGCGATTATCGATGTAAGTATCGACACCGTTTTTGACGCCCCGGCTGACGCGACGCGCCGATTTGCTCATGCGTTTCTCGTAGTCTTCGAGACGCCTCGCGGCTTTCGAAGAGCCACGCTTCTTTCTCTTCTTATCTCTCAACTTAATAACGACGGGCGCGCCAATTACGACGGTCGTGTCGTCGGTCGAACTAACGGTCTGGACTCCAGCCTCTCTTGTCACCTTTCTATTCACCATTTTTTTTGGTGACCTCCTATTCTCGGATTTAATTCCGGAAGATACACGCCTTATACTCCGCTGCCAGATTACTGTCAAGATTTATCATTGCCAAAAACGCGAAGTTGTTGCATAAATACTGGCAAGCAGTTGTTCACGAATTTGCAGGCTATCCTGTTAGCGGCTGATCGTAGAGTGAACTGTATTATCGCCTCACGAATCTCGCTGTTTAACCCTATTTAGCAACACGATCTCCCATGTGAGGGTAAAGCGATGCCCGACCTCAAGATTTTATTGATTCAAATCTCCCTTGTCCTTATCACGTGCTATGTCGTCAGTTGGGTGTTAGGCAAGGTTCAGCAGCCGCGTGTGGTCGGTGAAATGGTCGCGGGGATTCTGCTCGGCCCCTCTCTGCTCGGCTGGCTCGCGCCCGGTTTGTCGGCAGCCATATTCCCGCCGGAGAGCCTGGGACTTTTGAGTGCGCTCAGTCAGGTTGGCCTGCTGCTCTTCATGTTCATGGTCGGGCTGGAACTCGATACGCGGAATCTGCGTCAGTTGGGGCACACGGCTATCGTCATTAGCCATACGAGCATTGTCGTGCCGTTTGTGCTGGGCGGGTTGCTCGCCTATTACCTTTACCCGCGCGTGGCGGACGAGACGCTGCCCTTCACAGGATTCATGTTGTTCATGGGAGCGGCCATGAGCGTCACGGCCTTCCCCGTGCTGGCGCGCATCTTAACCGAACGAAATCTGCTCACCTCAAGACTAGGGACGCTGACCATTACCTGCGCAGCGGTGGACGACGTAACCGCCTGGTGCATTCTGGCAGCTATCACGGGCATCGTCAGAGCACAACACGCCCAACTCACGCTATGGGAGATGCTGGCCGGGCTGGTCGTATATTTCGTCGCCATGCTGTTCGTGCTCCGACCCATAATTAGACGCCTCGCAAACAAACTTGAGGGCGCGGAAGCAGGCGCAGCCGACAAAATACTCGTCGTTCTACTCCTGACCGTGCTCGCCTCAAGCTGGGCGACGGAATGGCTCGGCATCCATGCGCTTTTCGGAGCCTTCTTCGCCGGTGTCATCATGCCGAAGCAGGAGGGTTTCACCGAAGACATTCGAAAAAAACTCCGTCCACTCGTCGTCGTCCTTCTCTTGCCTCTGTTTTTTGCCTTCACAGGACTGCGCACCAGTATCGGTCTGATCATCGCGCCCTCGATGCTCTTCTACTGCGGGCTGGTCTTTCTGGTTGCGGTCGCGGGCAAATGGGGAGGGTCGATGCTCGCGGCGAGGGTCATGGGCACGCCCTGGCGTGAAGCGGCGGCCATCGGAATCCTGATGAACACGCGCGGGTTGATGGAGCTGGTAATTTTAAATATTGGCATGGACATCGGTGTCCTCACCCCACCTCTATTCTCAATGATGGTAGTGATGGCGGTTGGCACGACCCTGATGACGACGCCTTTTTTGTCTCTGCTCTATCCGGAGACTAAAAATCAAGCTCTGCCACAAAGGCAGGAGGCTATCGGTTACCAGAGTTTCGAGACGCCTCAGTCCGGTGATTGACGCCCTCTCGTCTCCATCGAAGCCCGAAGTTGGAACGCCAATTGAGGAAACCTACCTGAGCGCTTCCCGTAAGTGCAAAACGGTGTTATCATCCGGGGTGGAAAGCCTCTCCCTGAAGGCTGCCCACATTGCAAGGGTTAAAACAGCGTTCCCGGCCTTCGACTTGCCCAAGCACATTCTCACCCCGTGTTTTTAAGTGATCTCTCTTCCAATCGAATTGAGTGACCGAAACGTTTCAGGCTGACCGACTTCTGCTTTGAGAGTCGTCTCACGTTTTCTCGTTAACCTGATAAGCTCACTGGACTCAATCAGTTCTGAAATTTTGCGCATCTGGTATGCTGATTGCAAATGTGATGATTGCCCGCATCGCGTCATTCGCGCGAACGTCTCGCATCAGAAAAACCCGACAAATTGCAGTAGAGCTATCGCGTACCTTCTAGCGCGAATATCCTTATGACTCTTCAAGAACTCACAAACACGCACGCTGCCGAGACGCTCGCCTTTCTCGCCGAGCGTCCGCTTCACACTGTAATTATGGCCGGGTTTATAAACGACAACGGTATCGTGAACCCGCTCAATCGCGGCGCCTTCTATGCCTGCCGTAATGAACAGGATCAAATTGAGGGCATCGCCTTAATCGGTCATCTGACGCTTTTCGAGGCGCGCACGGACGCCGCCCTAGAGGCTTTCGCTCAACACGCGCGTTCCTGTCCGCATATCTACACGATCACAGGTGAACAGGAGAAGCTCGAACGATTCTGGGAACATTACGCGACGGACGGACGATTGCCGCGTCAATTAAGTTGTGAGTTCCTGTATGTGCAGCATGAGTTCGTAGAAATGCCTTCGGTGGGAGATGTGCGGTCAGCCCGCCCCGACGATATTGAAGTGTTGCTGCCTCTATATGCCATGATGGTCTTTGAAGCCAGCGGGATCAATCCGCTGGAGACAGACCCACTCGGTTTTCGCCTCCGACTCGTGCGGCGTGTCGAGCAAGGCAGAGTGCTCGTCTGGATCGAACAGCAGGAAGTGCTCTTCACCGCCAGCATCATCTCTGACACTCCGACGGCCAATTATCTCGAAGGCGTCTACGTCAATCCCGCGCATCGCGGCAAAGGCTATGGCCTGCGCTGCATGTCGCAGGTAAGTAAAAAGCTTTTGGCGCGGACGCGTTCTATCTGCGGATTCGTTAACGAGCAGAACAGTGTGGCGCAAGCCTTCTACCGCAAAGCCGGATACGAACTGGATAGTTGCTACAAAAAAATCTACGTGTGAGTGAGAAGTTGTTGCGCCGCCCTCGATGTTCATCTTCTTCCCGAAGGACGTGAAAAACAAGGACTCTACAAACTAACCGGATAAACCCGCACGCCAGTGAATAAACAACGCCTCAACAAACCGTTCATGTGCTTAATCATTGCCCTCGGCGCACTGGTTTGTTGTCTTTCTATCTATCGCCTACCACTGTCGATCATAGATATGCGTTTTCTCGTACTGGCTGTCGTGACCGTCTGCTTCGGCTCGCGCATCGGGATTGAAGTCTCACGTCTGAAATTTAAGATCACGATCTCGGACACCTTCATCTTCGTGGCTTTATTGCTGTACGGCGGCGAACTGGCGATCCTGCTGGCCGGGGCTGAAGCTCTGTGCACCTCTCTACGTTCCAGATGGAAAGTCTCCACGATCTTATTCAATACGGGGCTGCTGGCGTTCTCGACTTTTATCACCGTCTCGGCGTTGAATTTCTTATTCGGCTCGATTGTAAATTTATCGCATGGAGATATCTCCGCTAAGTTCGCTATTGCCATTTGTGTCATGGCGGTGGTGCAGTGTCTTGCCAACTCCGTGCCCGCCGCGCTACGGGAAGCGTTGAAGCTCAACCAGTCTTTCCTGCACCTGTGGAAACAATTCTATTTCTGGACTTGCATCACATATTTTGCGGGAGCTTCTGCGGCTGGCATCACCGTCAAACTTATCGCCGTCGGCGGCCTCTACGCCTTCGTCCTGACCATCCCGCTCATCTCGATCATCTATTTTACTTTTAAGACATACAGCAAACATATCGCGGCGACGACGGCACAGGCCGAACAGGCCATCCAGCACGTCGAAGAACTTAATCATCACATCATCGAACAAAACCGCATCAGTCAAGCACTGCAAGAGAGCGAGGAACACTTTCGGAGCGCGTTCAACTATGCGGCTATCGGCATGGCCTTGATGGCAACCGATGGACGCTGGCTGCAAGTCAATAATTCCTTGTGTCAGATCGTGGGCTACACGGAGCCGGAGTTACTGGCGATGAACGCACAGGCCATTACGCACCCGGAGGACTTGGGCAAGCACCTGACGGATGTTTACATGCTGCTCGAAGGCCAGATCGTGACGAGTTCGATGGAGAAGCGTTACCTGCACAAACTGGGATTCCCTGTGTGGGTCATGTCGAGCGCGTCGCTCGTGCGTAACGCGCTTGGCGAACCGCTGCACTTCATCGTCCAGATGCAGGATATTACCGAGCGTAAACACGCGGAAGAACAACTCCACCACGCCGCCTTCTACGATGGAATGACGGGGCTTCCCAACCGGGCTTTATTCACAGATCAATTGCAGTTGACGATTGAGCGTGTGAAGCAAGCGCCCGACCAGATGTTCGCAGTGCTTTTTCTGGATGTTGACCGGTTCAAGAATATCAACGATAGCCTCGGGCACGTGTTTGGAGATCAACTGTTGAGCACGATTGCCCGGCGGCTGGAGAAGTGCGTGCGCCCGGAGGATACGGTGGCGCGGTTTGGCGGGGACGAGTTTGCGATCCTCCTCAACTCCATCAAACACTCGGTTGACGCGATCCGCGTGGCGGATCGGGTGCAGGCGGAACTGGCGCAATCGTTCAGCCTCTGCGGGCAGGAAATATTCACGACTGCGAGCATCGGCATCGCCCTCTCTTCGACGGGTTACAACCACCCGGAAGAACTCTTGCGCGACGCCGACACGGCCATGTACCGCGCGAAGGCGCAGGGCAAAGGCCGCCACGAAGTCTTTGATAAAGTCATGCACGCACGCGCCATCTCGCTGCTGCAACTTGAAAATGATCTACGACGCGCTATCGAACGCGAAGAGTTCATCATCCACTATCAGCCAATCGTCAAATTGGCGACCGGCCTCATCTCCGGCTTCGAAGCTCTCGTGCGCTGGCAACATCCGGAGCGCGGGCTAGTCTCGCCGCTGGAGTTCATCCCCCTCGCCGAAGAGACGGAATTGATCATCCCGATTAGCCATTGGGTGCTGCGCGAGTCGTGCCGCCAGATACGGCAATGGCAGTTGGAGTCGCCCGCGATGGCGTCGCTCTCCATAAGCGTTAATCTTTCAGGCAAACAGTTCAAGCAGAGCGGTCTGGTCGAATACATCAAACAGACGCTCCGGGAGGCTAATCTCGCGCCTGCTGCTTTGCGTCTGGAAATTACAGAGAGCGTGGTGATGGAGAACGCAGATATTACAACCGCGATGCTCAGACAACTGAGATCGCTCGGCGTTCAACTGAGCATTGACGATTTCGGCACGGGCTATTCATCGCTCAGTTACCTGCATCGCCTGCCGGTCAACAACTTGAAGATCGACCGTTCATTCGTGAGCCAGATGCGCCCCGGCAATGAAAACTCGGAGATCGTGCGGACGATCATCACCCTCGCGCGAAATTTGAACATGGAAGTGGTGGCGGAAGGAATCGAGACGGAAGATCAACTCGGGCAACTCAAAGCCTTGGCCTGCGATTACGGGCAGGGATACCTGCTCTCCAAGCCTGTGACGGCAGAGGCAGCGCGCACGCTGTTACACAGCAACTTCGCCGAACTGGCAAATTCGTTCATGGCCGGCGCAGCTATCGCACAAGAAGAAGAAGACAAAATTTTGACTAGCACCTTATCCATGTAACTTCGGCAGACGACTCAGATGCCCCTCGCCGCTCAACCTATTCCCTCCGCTCCGCGCCACCCTTTGTCCCTTATAAAACAGTCTCGGTTGTAACGAGCAGATCATAAAAAAGCACGCGGGGCGGCATGTTCCTGCCCCGCGTGCTTTAGGCTCGCTCAACTCTGCGTCGTTTGAATCAAGCAAACCAATTTCGTGATGCGATCTCGGTTCATGCTCCAAGCTGACAGGGAAATCACCTTGTCAGCTTTGCTTTCCCCCTTCCAGGAAAGCTCATCAGCCGGAGCAATCGCCGCCGTACGAAATATCTTAATCGCTCACGACAATCCCATCACTCACGACGATGCCATCACTGACCACGATGCCATCGCTAATCATGATGCCATCGCTCACCACAATCCCGTCGCTCACGACGATTCCATCACTAGCCAGAATCCCATCGCTGATCATGATGCCGTCGCTCACGACGATCCCGTCACTGACGACGATCCCGTCACTTACAACGATGCCATCGCTCACGACGATCCCGTCGCTTACCACGATCCCGTCACCGAGTAGGGCGTCGCTGACCACGATGCCATCGCTAATCATGATGCCATCGCTGATCATGATGCCGTCGCTCACGACAATCCCGTCACTAACGACGATGCCATCGCTGATCATGATACCGTCGCTGATCATGATGCCGTCGCTCACGACGATGCCGTCGCTCAGGATCAGACCGTCGCTGACGACGATGCCATCGCCGAGCAGGATGCCGTTTGTGAGGATCGGCTCATCGCGGAAGATGATGCCGTTGGAGTAGAGCAGATTACCGCTGAGAGGGATGGTTTCACCCGCGACCTGCACCGAGTCGCCGAGGGAGGTGAGGCTCTCGTTGCTGCTGAAAATCTTGTCGCCCGCAACCAGCTTGTCGGCGTTGGGCACGATGGCACGCGCCATCTTGACTGCGCCCACTGCGTTGACGAGTCCGGTGCCCTGCGTGAACAGGCGTTGCTGCACGGACGTGAAGTTCTCGCCGGGCACGGTCTGCGCGGTGCGCATCAGAGCAGCTTTAACGAGCGTCGGGTTGAGCGACTTGTTCGCTTCCAGCATCAGGGCGATGGTGCCGGAGACGACCGGCGCGGAGAAGGAGGTGCCGGAAAACTTGAAGTAATTGTTGTCGGGGCTGTTTTGAACTCTGTCGGCATTATTCGTCGCCAGCGTGGAGTTCGGGTCAATCGCCGCGATGAGATGGCGACCGGGGGCGACGATGTCAGGCTTCGCGGAACGGTCGTACTGCGTCGGGCCTTTGGAAGACCATTCGGCCATGATGTCATCGGAGCGTTTGGCGGTGCCGCGCGAATCCGCCGCGCCGACCGTGATCACGTAAGGGCTGTTGCCGGGGCTTTTGATGCTGCCGTAGAGGGGACGATGAACGACGTTTCCGTTGGCGTCCGTCTCGTCTGTGCGACCGGTGTTGCCTGCGCTGGCGACCACCACGATGCCCGCACGAACGGCGTCGGCCACGGCGAGACACACCGGGTCGAGGCGGAAAGATTCGCGCACGGGCGAGCCGATGCTCATGTTGAGCACGCGGATGTTGTAGCGTTGACGATTGACAATCGCCCAGTTGATCGCGCGCAGCACGCTGCTCGTCTTGCCCGCGCCGTTGGCGTCGAGCACGCGCAGGTCAACGAGGTCGGCGTCGGGCGCGACACCCACGGACTTCGTGCCGGAGTAATTTGTCGCCGAGCCGTTTCCGGCGGCGATGCTCGCCACGCCCGTGCCGTGACCGTTAATGTCTCCCGTGCTGTCCTCACCAGTGAAATCGACGGCGGTGAGAATCCGCGACTTGTTTTTGTTCTTGCTGAAGTCAGCGTGCGTCTTGCTGATGCCGCTGTCCATCACCGCGATGGTCACGCCCTTG
>DASWNS010000199.1:0-5255 GCA_036399115.1 Pyrinomonadaceae bacterium
GCTTGGGAGACGATTCAACGCGGCCACGCGATTGCCAACGGCGTCTATGTCGTGGTCGTCAACCGCGTGGGGGCGGAGGGTAAGTTGAAGTTTTGGGGTCAGTCGTTCGTCGTCGATCCGTTCGGTCGCATCGTGGCGAAAGGGTCTGCGGACAAAGAGGAGGTGCTCATCGTCGAATGCAGCCTCGATAACATCGAGCGCACGCGGCAGAACTGGCCTTTCCTGCGCGACCGCCGCATCGAATCCTATCAGGGCTTAGGCTACCGCTTCCTCGAAACGCCTTCGACCAAATCCTGACGAAGGGGAACGAGCCGTTTGCCTTTTGAGATGAACGCGAAGCAGCGAATAATTAAGTAGATGAACCAGCAGCAGACTCCCGCCGCACTCGGCTTCCGCATGCCGCCCGAATGGCACAGGCACGCCGCGACGTGGCTCACGTGGCCGAAAGACCCGCTCACGTGGCCTGACCGCGTGCCGCAAGTGGAAGAGATTTACTTGCAGATCATCGCCGCGCTCACGCCGCACGAACTCGTCAATTTGCTGGTTGACGATGAAGCTACGGAAGCGTCCGTGCGCGCGCGTTGCAAGTTTGAGGCGAGCGAGCGGGTGCGCTTTCATCGCATCCCGACGGTTGATTCGTGGATCCGCGACTACGGCCCGAACTTCCTCACGAGCGACGACGGCAAACTCGCCTACAACGATTGGATTTTCAACGCGTGGGGCGACAAGTATGAAGAGTTGAAGAGAGACGATGCGATCCCGAAGCGTCTGGAGAGCCTGCTCGGCGTGCCGCGCTTCGAGCCGGGCATCGTGTTGGAAGGTGGCTCGATTGAAGTCAACGGCGCGGGCGTCGTGTTGACGACCGAGCAATGCCTGCTCAACCCGAACCGCAACCCGCAACTCGAACGCGCCGAGGTGGAAACTTATTTAAAGAACTATCTCGGCGTCGAACAGGTGCTCTGGCTCGGCGAAGGTATCGTCGGCGACGACACGGACGGGCACATCGACGACATCGCGCGCTTCGTCGCGCCCGACACCATCGTCTGCGCGCTCGAAGACGACCCCGCCGATCCGAACTACGAACTGCTCCGCGACAACTACCGTCGGCTGCAACTCGCGCGTGATGCGCGCGGCGCGTCTTATCGCATCGAGACGCTGCCGATGCCCGGCATGGTCGGCGGGCGCGAAGCTGATCGCCTACCGGCGTCCTACGCGAATTTCTACATCGCCAACAACGTCGTGCTGCTCCCCGTCTTCAATCATGCGAACGACGCGCGTGCGGCGGACACACTGCAACGCCTCATACCCGAACGCTGCGTGATTCCCATCAACGCCGAGTCGCTCGTCTGGGGCATGGGCACGATTCACTGTCTATCGCAACAGCAACCCGCAGTTTAGTCTTACCGGATGAGAAGAGGCGCGCGCGCCGCAGGAGCAACTGAAGCATGAAAGCGGAAACGACGGAACTGTACGTGATCGGCGTGGCGATGATCTTCTTCCTCGCGCTCTGCGTCGTCGCCGTCTGGGCGTTCGTGCGTCAATATCGCCGCGAGCATCCGAAAGACGAGGGCGGGCGGCGCGAATAAACAACACCCTGCCCACCCTCTCTATCAACTACTAATCTTTAGCTTGCTCGGCTTGCAGAGTCATCGTCCCGTCTCTATTTTCCGTAGCCTTCACCTTTTCACCCCGCACGGCCATCTTGTCGTCTTCCGTCTGCGCCACAGCCACCGCCCCGTCCTGACTGTTGGGGAGTCTGTTCTGCGCCATGTCAACCAACTTACTAAAAATATGCGGTTGATAGTTGACGATGAAGCTGAGCAGCGACAGGAATCCTGCGAGACGTATGTACTGTGCGGGGGAAGTGTTGGAGAACGGCGCATCGTCGAGGACGAGCATTCCGGAAATCACGAACAGGTACACGAAGAACCCGCGCAACAATCCCGAAATGTACGGGTTGCTGTGATCGTGCGAAGAGAGCGCAAGTTGATCGGGATACAGGTTGGCGATGTTGCCGAACGTGCCGAGCACGCCCGCCGTGGCGCATAGCAGAGCGAGATTCAAGGGCAGAAAGAAGATGAGGGCGAGAAACCATGCGGCGAGCAATGGCGGCCTCTCTATCACCCGGCCTTCCGTGTCTGTCACGGGACACGGGTTTGTCTCTCTTCCGCCGTTAACCGCCGACTGTCGCCCCAGCGCAGCAACGCCCTCCGGGTTGATTACGCAGCGCGACGGTTTAGTGTCTATGAAAATGCCGCCCGCGAACAGGTTGAGCCAGATCAGGAGGGTGAGCGAGGCTAACACCCGCGCCTTAGGACTCAGTTCCTTGTGTCCCGGCTTTTCAGCAGGCAAAACATTCTGGTCAATGGGGTCGGTCGCAGAAGCAGTTCCGTCATGGGTTTGATTACCGGGCGTGCCGGGGGATGTGGCGTGGCTGCCTGTCTGTGAGGGGTGAACGCGGCTACCGTTGTTGTCGGTGGATGTGGTTGCTGCCATGGATTTCTTCCTTGAAGAGTGGTGAGTTACAGGAGAAATGCCTCAGTTCACATCATGAGTTGATGGGATTCGGGAACTGCGGCGGAAAAGGATGTTCGCGAGGTGCGGGGCGTTTGAGCGTCTCGCCTTAGGAGTTCTATCGGGCTGCGCCAGAATATGTCAACTTCAAAATCAAGTCAACAAACTTTTGCGCCGTCGGCGAAGTTAAAGCGAAGCCGTAAGCGACGCACTTAACGCCACGATTTCAACTTCTGAAAACGCTTTGTCACCATGTTGCGTTTAAGCGGGGTGAGGCGATTGATGAAGAGGATGCCGTCGCAGTGATCCGTCTCGTGTTGGAAGCAGCGTGCGGCGAGTCCTTCCGCTTCGCGTTCGTACCATTCGCCGCGCACGTCCTGCGCGCGGAGCGTCGCGCGTGCGGCGCGCTTCAAAGGCGAGTGAACTTTCCCGACCGAGAGGCAGCCCTCTTCTCCGGCCTGTTCGCCCTCCGTGCCGACGATCTCAGGGTTGGCGGCCACGAGTTTGATCCCGGCGCAATCCATCACGAAGAGGCGCAGCGAGAGGCCGACCTGCGGCGCGGCCAAGCCCACGCCCTCTTCCGCATACATCGTCTCGAACATGTCGTCACATAGCCGCGCCAACGCCTCGTCGAATTTTTCTACGGAGTCGCCCAGTTCGTTCAACACCTTCGCCGGATACTCGGTTATCTTCATCACCGCCATCTCTTTTATTTTGTCCCGTTCGCTTGTGATATGCTTCGCGTTCCGAAAATTTTACTCGATATGAAACAATATCACGACCTGCTCAAATCCATTCTCTCCCACGGCACGACCCATCGCGACCGCACGGGCGTCGGCACGATCTCCCACTTCGGCTACCAGACGCGCTTCGACCTGCGAGAGAGTTTCCCCATCGTCACCACCAAGAAGATTCCCTTTCGCTGGATCGCGGAGGAACTCTTCTGGTTTCTTTCCGGCGACACGAACGAAGCGACTCTGCGTGCGCGCGGCGTGGACATCTGGGCGGAATGGGCTGACGAAGCACACACCGCGCGCTTCAACCGTCAGGCGGGCGATCTCGGACCCGTCTATGGTTATCTGTGGCGTTCCTTCGGCGGGCATTATCCGGCGCGCGACGGCGTAGACCAGATCGCGCGGCTCGTCGCAGGCATCCTTGAGAATCCAAACTCGCGCCGCCTCATCGTGACGGGCTGGGACCCGCGCGTGTGCGAGGAGGTGGATCTCCCGCCCTGTCATACGCTCTTCCAGTTCAAAGTCGAAGCCGAAAAAGTTTTGCACTGCCAGTTGTATCAACGTTCGGCTGATGCGTTCCTCGGCGTGCCGTTCAACATCAGTTCCTACGCGCTGCTGACGCGCATGCTCGCGCACGTATGCGACCTCGAAGCGGGCGACCTCATCTACACGCTCGGCGATTATCACATCTACCAGAATCATCTGGAACAGGTACACGAACTGCTCTCACGCGAGCCGCTGCCATTGCCGCAACTGGAGATCAGAGACGAAGCGCGACGCCTGCGCGGGCTGGCTGGACTGCTCGACATGCGCTATGAAAACTTGAATCTCGTCGGCTATAAAGCGCACGGGAAAATCGCCGCTCCGGTGGCGATCTGAATTCGGGGCGGGCGTCGTTCAAAGAGCGGCACGAATTTTAGTGTTAATAATTTCATGTCCATCATCGGCATCGTAGCAGTTGATCGAAACGGAGCAATCGGCAAGGGCGGCGCGATCCCCTGGCACTATTCCGCCGACATGAAATTTTTCAGGGAGCAGACGACCGGCCACGCCTGCGTGATGGGACGGCGGACGTGGGCTTCTCTGAAGAGGCCGCTCAGGGAGCGTCTGAATATCGTGTTGAGCAGGTCTGCGGAAGTGGAGACGGAGGCGGAGAACGTCATCGTCCTGCCGGAGAAGCGCGCGGTGCTCGCGCTTGCGCCTTATCTTTCGTGCCACCTCTACATCATCGGCGGCGAACAAATCTACAAGACTTTCCAGCCCGAAATCGAGCGTTGGCTCGTGACAGAGATTCCGCTCTCAATTGACGACGCCGACACGTTCATGCCCGAAAATTACTTGCAGAACTTTAGTCCCAGAGGCTCGCGCTCACTCGCGGACGAACTTCAAGTGACCGTCTACGAAAGAACCTGACCTGCCCCTTTTTTTGCTCGCTCAAGCGCGGTGGAGCAGACGTAAAAGACAGCTTCCGGGTACGAGTTTTCGGATCGAGCCGCCGCCGCCAAAAATTCCCTGCGCCTGCCATTTTTTCGCTGCTACACGCTTTGCGTTCAGGCATGCCCGATATGGTCGGGTGCGCCGTTTCTGCTGCCGCGCGGCGTCGAATTGCGCGCCCAACAGGGCTGTTTTGCGTGGCACCGCACTTGCTCTTATAACGACACTATGACCACCGACGCCACAACCTATCCCATCTGGCAAAACGCCGAAACCGCATCTACCACTGCGACCGAGAAAGCGCCCCTTCCCATGAGCGATCACGCCCTCGCGCAACGCGCGGCCAGCGGCGACCTGGCGGCATTTGAACAACTCTACGAGCGGCACAACCGGAGGGTCTATTCCCTCTGCCTGCGCATGACCCAGAATGTTGCCGAAGCCGAAGACCTGGCGCAGGAAGCCTTCATCCAACTCTTTCGCAAGATCGGCTCATTTCGCGGCGAGTCGGCTTTTACCACCTGGCTCCATCGCCTGACGGTCAATCAGGTCTTGATGCACTTTCGCAAGCGCGGC
>DASWNS010000200.1:0-9248 GCA_036399115.1 Pyrinomonadaceae bacterium
CCCTCCCGCGCTCTCCGATTTCAACCCGGCGGCCTGTTATATCGCTCAACTCCAGCCCTCCGGACGACCCTCGACCCGTGCCCGGTTGAGCCGCGTGGCGCGCCTTCTGGGGGCCACGCTCGGCACGCTCCGCTGGCAGGATTTGCGCTACGAGCACGTCGTCGCTGTGCGCGCCTGGCTGGAGGAGCAGAAAGCCTCTCCGGCGACCGTCAACATGACGCTCTCGGCCTTGCGCCGCGTCGCCCGCGAAGCCTTCAGTCTCGGGCAGATGGAGTCGGACGCTTACCTGCGCATCCGGAACGTCTCAGGCATCCGGGCGAGCGTCCTTCCCGCGGGGCGGGCGCTCGCCCGGACGGAGATCTCCGTCCTCCTCGAAGTCTGTCTCGCCGACGAATCGCCGGCGGGCGCGCGTGACGCCTGCCTCGTCGCTCTCCTCGCCTCGGGACTGCGCCGGGCCGAGTGCGCCGGGCTGACCGTCGCCGATGCCTTCGCGCAGGCCGGTCACCTACTGGTGCGCGGCAAGGGGCTCAAGGAGCGGCTTATCCCGCTCGAAGCGGGCGTTCGGTCCGCGCTTGACGGCTGGCTCGTGGTGCGCGGCGTGCGCCCGGGCGCGCTGCTGTGCCCGGTGGACAAGGGCGGACGCATCGCTGCGCGCCACCTCTCCGGGCAGGCCGTCACGGACGCGCTCGCGCGCCGATCGCGCGAGGCTGGCCTTGCGCACGTCTCGCCGCACGACCTCCGGCGCACCTTCGTCTCGCAGCTCCTCGAACGCGGTGCCGACATCGACATGGTCAGAGATCTCTGCGGGCACTCAAGCATCCAGACGACGTCGCGTTACAACCGGCGGGGCGAGCGCGCCCGCAAACAGACCATCGACCTGCTCTCGCTCCCGTGGCCGACGCCGCGACCGAAACGTCGCCCGAAGCGAGCGCGCAAGGGTCGCCGCCGGCGGCGACGTAAATCGTGAGTCTTAAGTCGAACTTTGACGGAATTGGACGCTGGAGGGGTGCAATGGAAATCACCGAGAGACAGAAACGGGCTGGCCGGAAGGTCATCAAGGTCGCGCAACTGATGCGACTCGTCGTGCGCGAGGCTGTGCGCGTTCGCGCGCCATCCATATGCGTGCTGCCGAACGCGGGGAAGAATAGCGGAAGGGAACTGGGAGAGGCGAGCCTGAACCAAGTCGCCTCTCCCTTCCGGCTTCCTATTGCGGGTCGGGGCACGGGCCAGGACCGTCACCCCCTGGAGCGTAAAGCGCACAACACTCCGGGCTAACACAGTGACACCCATAATCGAAGGGGTTGCAGTCCCACAATTCAGGGCACGGAACATGTGACGGGCAATAGGAGGCTTGTGTAGTTGTGAGTGAAAACATGAGGCACACAACTAGACTAAGAAGCACACAGAAACGTTTGACGAGTCGGAATACGTTTGGTTTGACCATGAGGTGACTCCCTTTTGGCTGAGGTTAATGCGAGGCCAACGAGATGGGAACTCGCTGGCAGGAAAGTACTCGTGAGACACGGGGAAGATATGCCCTTGTGAGATGAAGTGTCAATAGGGAGGGTTCTAGCAGGCGGTGTGATAAACCCTGGTGCGGTCGTTTGATGTGGGCATCTCGTCGAGGCCGCTCACGACTAGTCGTCGCTCACTGGGACTTAACACCAGTGAAGCGCATCGTGCCGGGGAGTCTGCTTGGTCAGTGAGCCTTAAATACGAAGGCGCCGTGTCCTTGCCAGGACGGCTCCTCCATTGTGGGCATCGAAGTGATGCCGAGTCCGGTGGCTCTGAATTCTATGCGAAACGTTCAGTATGTCAACACAAAAGGAGGGAACTTGGGATGGTTGACGTGGGACTGCGCAAGTATAGAAAGAGGTGAATCGCCTCTTCATTCTCGCCGCCTTCAAACCCTGCACCGGCGAGCCTAGAAAGGATTTCCCACGTCAATCGCTATTGGTCAATGCTCGTATCCGTGGGCTGATGATCTCGGCGACTAATTCATTACCACGACGGTTAGTGTGCACGACATCGATAAAGAGTTCATCTCTGCTCTCCAGATATTTCGGGTTTTCATTGATGTCGAGCCATTCTATTCCTTCCTGTGTGAGTAGTTGTTTAGCTTCGGCCAGAAACTGTCGATATAAGCCGGGGAATCCCTCCTCATAGTCGGGAGCTTGAAACCCCTCATTCAGCATCTTCTGTTCCGCCGCCGTCAGATGGGTTTTTTGGCCGAGTTCCGGCTGGAAGATCACGATGAACCGCGCGCCGCTGGCACGGCTGAATAACGCCATCTTTCGGAGGTTCGTAACGTAGGTTAAAACAGCTGCCTCTAATCGCTCTTTGTGATTGACTCTTTCTGGCAGTTGCGAAGCATGCAGCCTATACGCGACATGACTGATGAACAGGCTTTTCTTTGCCATAGCCTCTACCATGCGGCGCAGGCTCCGGAATGGACTGACCTTCGTTTGATGGTTCAGCCGGAGTTGCTCTTCGATGCTAAAGAAGTTGCTGCTGAAGCCCAATTCTTCGTTGGTTCTTTCAGGCGAGTAGACAGTATCGAACAGATCATTCCAGCCATCGTAGGCGATAACAATAGCCGGACGATAATCAACAAGTTCTGTGACCAGGTAAGTCAATTCCTGGCCGGAGAGGAACCCGACGACCCCCGCATTCAGAACTCGATAAGGCTTGACGGACTGTTCCAGGATGTACTGGATCGTCTCTTGGTCAGTCCGACTGCCTTGGCCGAAGGCGGCAGAACCGCCTAAAAAGATAATCTTCGGCGAAGGATCTCGTTCAGCCTTCTCATCTGCGCGTAAACCGCGAGAGTTGATGGTAAATGTCGGCGTCTGCTGTGATGGGACATTTTTATAGACAGTAAACGGTGCGAGCGAGAGCTTCAGGCTCCCCACTTGAGCAGAAATCTTCTGGCCGTTATGCGTATAAAATTCGAGGCTATATTCGGGGAGCGCGGGTTTCTGTTTCCATCGGAGGTAGATCTCCGCGCTTGCGGCTGCGACGACCACAGCCAACGCTGATGCGCTGACGATTAAGAATATCTTTTTTCTCACTTCGGTATCGCTCAGCCTGATCTGATTCACCACTCGAAGGTGGCTTCAATTGAGCTGTCGAATAAAGTGGCCGGCTTAAGTCTCGGCGAGGGGTGTGAGCTAGAGATGGCCGTGATAAATGCCCGTGCGGAACGTGAGTGAAAGATGGAGGCAGCGTGTCCTTAACTATGACCGCCGCCTCTGCTTGTGGGCATCCGACGCGAATTCTATTCCTTTTGAATAAGATGTCAAGAAAAAGATAGACAGCTCCCAACTATGAAAGCTGAACGCTTAGGCAGCGCCGGACTCACTATCCTCATCCGCTGCACCTGCTATTACCGCCTCTATATCGACCGCGCCGAGTGGGCGTTCTTCCAGATCGCCGTCTGTGACAATTGCGGCGCGCTCATCAGTTATCCTTCATTTCAGATTAGAACTTTCTGCCGGAAGGGGCGATGTATGAAAGGCAATCTCGACAATTATGAAGACACTCCCGAACGCCGGGAGATCATCACCGGGTTCGACAAGCTACAAGCTCAAGCCGAGCAGCTCGCCAGGCAGTTCAAAGCGAAAGGCGATTCCCCCGTCTGGAAGCATGCCGCGCACCGTGCCTTGAACGCCGCGCAGTCCATCTCCAACCAGAAGTGCTTACTGGCGCAGATGTGGACACAAGAAGACGCCGCCTCGAAGGCGGCCTAGATACACGAACGCCCGCAGTAGCAAGCGCCGACCTGCGGGCATCCATGAAAAGAGTTTCTCGAGAACTCGTGCTCCGATCCTATTCACTCACAGCATAGCCCGAAGGCTATTGCTCGTCAATTACTTTGACATAGGAGCACAAACATGGAAGAGAATAAAACCACCAGCGGCGCGAGCGCTGCCACCGCCAAAGACACCAAGACCGAACCCACCAAGGCCGAGCAACCCATCCCTTACGCCAAATCCGGCGAAGTCTTGACCACGTGGCTCAATCGCCGCATCAGCGAAAAAGGCAACGTCAGAGTCCCACAGGGCACCAAGAGCGTGCTCGTCAACCAGTTGCTACCCGACGGGCGGCTCGAAGTTGAAGTGCCCGACACTGATGGTGCCACCTCACAACAACAATACATCGCCTTTGACGAGACGATGTTCGATTTGTTGTTGCCGATGCTGGCGAAGCTCTAACGCCCTCCCCAGCCGCGTGCGCTGCTTTGTACGGTAGCGCACGCGGCCTTCTCAGCTCTATGCGTCGAGCAGCCCACGTAGACCGCAACCAGCCGGAGATAGTCGCCGCCCTGCGTGCCGTGGGCGCGACCGTTGAGCACCTGCATGCTGTGGGCGGCGGTTGCCCCGATCTGCTTGTGGGCTACAAGGGCACAAACTACCTGCTCGAAGTGAAAGACGGGAAGAAGGTGGCCAGCGCGCGCACGCTGACCCGTGAGCAGGTCTTGTGGCACGCCACCTGGCGCGGCCAGAAGGTCATCGTCGAGGACATCGAACAGGCGTTGCGCGCTATCGGCGCACCAATCTCAACCACACAGACGGAAGGATGAATGATGAATGATGAAAGCCGTAAGCACTTGCCAATTGAAGAACGTGGTGGGCCTTCAGAAACAACCGTCACGCATGTCTACAGTGGCACTGTTATCTGCACTAACCCCGCAAGCGAGTCGGATGAGATTCGACTCGTGATTGATAAGCGAACACACAATCTCTCTATTCCTAAAGAGAAAGAAGATGAGAGCTTTGTGTATATCTACGCTAGACCAAAGCAGGCTGAAAGGATGAATGACGAAGGATGAACAAACCTACAATCGGTCGCATCGTGCGTTACGTGGCTTATGGCACGCCGGGCGGAGAGCATCCGTCCACCGAGCGCGCAGCCATCATCACCGAGGTGGACGATCCGGATGACGAGCATAGTCCCGTCGGCTTGGCCGTGCTCAACCCGACCGGCCTCTTCTTCAACCAGCATGTGCCCTATGGCGACACTGGTGGACACTGGCACTGGCCAGAGTTGCCGTCCCATATCAGCACTGCGTGTATGACGAGTGACAAGTGATAGGTGACAAGTGCCGGGTGACAGGTGAGAGGTGAGAGGGGCGAGGTGCCATCCCGCGTCACCCTGCCGCCACTTCCTGTCACTCGACGCGACCTCGCGCGCTCCTCGCAGCCTCAAGCGCGCTCTCGGCGCGCGGGTCCTTCCCCGACCTCTCAACTCTGAGGGTAACGCACAACGCGCAAGGGGTCGCTAGCTGTAGAAATTTATTTCATTTCATCAGCAGCAGGCGTTTTGATGCGCTGTTTATGCGGGTTTGATGGGCTGGTGCTGCAGGTGGCTGCGTCGAGGCGGGGCGGCTGCCATGTTTCTACCTTGTGGTGCGCCGCAGGTGAGCCGAAAGGCGAACCGGAGGCTCTGAGCGGGTGCATAGGCTTGGCGAGGGGGTCGCCAAAATCATAAAAACTGAGTTCTGGCTATGCTTGGGGAATGGCAGCCCACTGCAGGGCTACAGACCCAAGGGAGATGCACATGAATAGCTGGAGAACTTCTGTAATCGGCGCGGTGCTCATCGTCGGCGCGGTGGCGTCCCTCGTGATCTCGGCGCTCGTCAACAAACGCGTGCCCGCGACGGAAGATTTAATGCTCGCCGGCGGCTCCATCGCCACCGGCGTCGGCCTCATCTCCGCACGCGACAACAACAAATCGTCGGAGGACGTGGGCGCGAATCGCCCGTCCGTCGGCTATTAACCCCGGAGAGAAAATTCTTTATGAGACTAAAACAACTGTTTCCCCTCCTCGCCCTGACCCTCATCACTGCCTTCGTGGCTGCCTGTGGCCCTAACGTGCGCGCCATCGGACGGGGCGTCGAGGCGGGCACCATCGAGTTCAAGCGGGAGTTCGCTTCCATGCGGGAGGCTGGCGAGATCGACGAAGACACGGCTCAGAAATACGCCGTCGCCTTAGATGAGATCGAAGCCACCGCTCACGACCTCACTCTCATCGTCAACTGGGATGCGATGCCGAAGGCCGAAAAGCGGCGCACCGTGTTGATCTACATCGGCCACTTTGCGCGCAGCGCGGGGCGGCTCGATGAAGCGGGCGTGCTCGGAATCAAGAGCGAGCGCACACGCCGGCGGGTGGAGGCGTTCAAGCGAAACTTCAAACGGGGACTCGGCGCGCTGCGCATCATCGAGGCGGCGCTCCCTGAAGCCGAAGCGACAGCTAAGCAGTAAGTACAAACAATTTGCCGTCATGTCCCCCAAGATCACTTCGCAACCGGCAGCGTCAGGATGGATAGAGCACCCGTTATTTCTCGGGGTGCTCTTTTCCATCGTCGTGCCGGTCGTTTTCGGCTACGGCTCGGCGCAGTACGCTCAGGGCGGCATCACACAGAAGGTTATGTCCATCGAGCAAAAGCAGCAGGCCACGGACGCGACCGTGGACGCCAACAAGCGAGAGGGCGCTGAACAGCTCAAAGACCTCCGTAAAGAGGTCGTCACCAAAGAGGTGCTCGACGAGAAGTGGAAGACGGTGGACAAGATGGACCGCAAGCTGGACGAACTGCTCCGCCTGCAGTTAAAGGAACTCCGGTGACAGACCGACTACTTCACACGGAAATTCTGAGAGACGCCGGCGGCGTCGCTCACTTGATGGGCGTGTATGTGACCGCCGATGGTGCGATCTACATCCGCGACTTAGGGCCGACGCTATGAAAACTTCTCCCCCGGAAACAAACAACGATTCCCGTGACGGGGTAACGCTCGTCGCCTTCTCGTTTCTCACCGCCGCGGCGTGGGTCGCCGGCTGCGTCGTGATGTTCGGGCTGGCTTATCTTTCGAACCCTGGGCACTAAATGAAAAGAGCTTTACGCAAATCCGCCAAAACTCCCACCCCGCAGACCACCACCCCCGGGAGCGCGACGCCCGATAAGGCGCGCGCTCCTCTCGCCCTGGTTGAGCATGCACCGGCAGAGCCGGCACAGAAGTCGGCGATGGAGAAACTCGGCGAGGCGCTCTCAAAGCCTCCGGGCTCGTCGTGGGACGATGAACCCGATCCGGCTGTCCGGCTGCGCAAACACGTCTACCAGCAATTGATGAACCTGGAATCAATGCTGATGCTGCATCCGGACGATGAAGACGCAGAACTGTTGCGCATCATCAAAAAGCCGATAGAGATCCTGCGCACCCGACTGAGTTCGACGCCCGTGCGCGCCCGTGCCGCTATCCTGCACAGCCTCGATCGTGGAGCGCAGACCATTCCTGAGTTTGTCACCGAAACGCGGCTCACGCGCGCTGACATCCTCAAGCATCTCGACGAGATGATCGCGGATAAGGTCATCGAGAAGGTGCCGGACGGACGCACCAGTAACAAGCAGGGGCCGACCCTCTACATCTACATTCGTTTCGGTGCGCCGACGGGTGACAACTACGTCGCCCCCGTCCGCGGCAGCAGCAGCACGGCCAGATTAACCAGCGCCTTCGACGACTGAGCGGCCCGGATCTTTCCTTCTCTCCCCGCGCCAAAATCATAAAAGCCGAATCCTGACTATTCTTAAGACCGGGAAGGAGTCTCTTTCGGCGTGGCACGTCAACCAGCAAATCTCGTCAAACAAGTCACTTTCGCGCTCGCGCAGACGCTCACGGGCATGGTCAAAGAGGCGCAGGGCGAAGTGATCTCCGACATCGAGAACACTTTTACGGTGCGTAACAACTGGGACAAGCCTTCGAACGCGATGGGAATTAAGGCCCTGCCAGCGACGAAACAGGATCTCTCAGCCGCGCTCGTCACGCGCGCCGACTGGCTCATTCCGCACGAGGAGGGCGAAGACAAAGTCCCGGAGGGGAAAGCGCTGGCCGTTCCGAGTAAGAACGTGCGGCGCACGAAGCGCGACATCATCCAGCGGAGCCAGAGGCCGAAGGCGCTACGCGGCAAGCGCGACGTGGTGCTGCCCCTGAAGGGCGGCGGCCAGGGGCTGTTTCAACGAAAGGGACGCGGCACTAACAGCAAGCTCGTCTTCCTCTACGCGCTGGCGAAGCGTGCTCGCATCCGCAAGCAGCCCACAGTCGTTGAGCCGACGGTGAAAGTCGTCGAGAAAAAGTTCGACAAACTCTTTTACGCGAACCTGAAGAAAGCGCTGAGGACGGCCCGATGAACAAACTTGGGGAACAACTCTATTCCATCTCGCAACTCGCGAGCCTCAGCGGCCTCGACCGTGCGACCGTCACGAAGCGGCTGGCCGACGTCCCTTTCGAGGAAGGGGCAAAGAACGCCAAGACTTACGCGCTTGATGCGGCGCTGCCCGCGCTCATCGCCGGTGAATCGACAGAGATGGACGCGGCGAAACTCCGGAAGACGCAGGCCGAAGCCAGTATGCGTGAACTCGACCTGGAGCGAGAGCGCGGCGAAGTTGTCTCGACGTCCGAAGTCGCTGATTACACGCTGCGCCTCTTCAAGGGCGTGCAGAACCGCATCGGCCTCAGGTTCCCGCGCGAGATCGCGCAGCAGCTTTACAAGGCCGAGTCGGCGGCGCAGATCACGGAAATCTTACAGCGCGAGCTGGGGCGCATCTTTAATGACCTTAGAGACGATCACAAGCGTTTTCTCTGAGGCCATTGCCTCGGCGATCCCGGAATCATCTTTGACCGTCTCGCAGTGGGCGGCGACCTACAGGTTTCTCTCGGCTGAGAGGAGCGCACGACCGGGCCGCTGGCGTCACGAGGTAGCGCCGTACCTGGTGGACATCATGGATACGGTCGGCAAGCCCGGCATCCGGGAGATCATCCTGGTCGCCTCGGCGCAGGTGGGAAAAACCGAGTGCTGCAACAACATACTCGGTTTCTTCATCCACGCCGATCCGTCGCCGATCATCTTCGTCGCCGAGACACAGGATAAAGCGGAAGCCTGGTCGAAGGAGTCGCTCGCGCCGATGATCCGCGACACCCCTGTGCTCGCAAACTTGGTTTCGGACGCGCGCACGCGCGACTCGGGCAATACAATCGGGGGCAAGTCTTTCCCCGGCGGTCATCTGGCCATCGCGCACGCGACCAGTCCGGCGACGCTCTCCTCTCGACCGCGTCGCGTCGTTCTCCTCGACGAGCGCGACGCCTTCAAATCCACCGCCGAAGGTGACCCGGCGAAGCTCGCCGAGAAGCGTGCGACGACCTTCCCCGACGCTGTCATTGTGAAAGTCTCAACGCCGCGCGACCGGTTGGAACTGG
>DASWNS010000201.1:0-4566 GCA_036399115.1 Pyrinomonadaceae bacterium
GCCCCAACCGCTGCGACTGCGAATCGCGCCCGTTACGCGAACTGCCCACTCCCTTTTTATGTGCCATAACTCAACCCCTCAAAGTGATGAGTAATGAGTGATGAGTAATGAGTGAGAGTTAAATGCTTTTACTCATCACTCATTACTCATCACTCATCACTTATTTATCCAATCGAATCGATCTTCACCGCCGTGTAATTTTGCCGGTGGCCTTGTGTGCGTTTGTACTGCTTGCGCCGTTTCTTCTTGAAGACGATGATCTTGTCGCCGCGCCCGTGTTCGACGACAGTGCCTGCCACGCGCGCGCCGTCGACGATGGGCGAACCGACCTTCGTTTCGTTGTCGCCGCCCACGACGAGCACGTCAAACTCTACGCTCGCGCCCGCCTGTTCGCCGAGCGAAGGCACGCGCACCGTCTCGCCCGCCGATACGCGGAATTGCTTGCCGCCCGATCTGATAATTGCGTAAGACATCTCTAGTTACTCTCCTCAGACGCGAAAATCCCTTGCGGGAAAGTCGTTCATTATAAAGGCTGCTTTCGGGCTGGTCAACGCGCGAAAGCCGTTCATTTCAAACTCAGGCGTTCGCGATTTTCACGCCGCTCCGGTCGCCGTTTCGCGCCAGAAACTCTTCCAGAAACTTGGTGGAAAAGTCGCCCGACTGAAACTGCGCGTCGTCCATGATCTTCAAGTGCAGAGGGATCGTCGTCTTGATTCCTTCGATGACCATTGATTCGAGCGCGCGGCGCATGCGCGCAATCGCCAGTTCGCGCGTGCGCGCGTGGACGATGAGTTTCGCGATCAGCGAGTCGTAGTAGGGCGGCACGAAATAGCCGGGGTAGATGGCCGTGTCCACGCGCACGCCGGGGCCTCCCGGCAAGTTGCAGGCCGTGATCAATCCGGGTGAAGGCACGAACGTCTCCGGGTGCTCCGCGTTGATGCGACATTCGATGGAGTGTCCGGCGAAGATCACGTCCTCCTGTCTGAAGGCCAGTTCCTCGCCCTCCGCGACGCGAATCTGATTGCGCACGATGTCGGCCAGCGTGATCATCTCCGTCACCGGATGCTCGACCTGCACGCGCGTGTTCATCTCCATGAAATAGAAACTCCCGTCCTCGTCGAGTAGAAACTCGACCGTGCCCGCGTTCGAGTAGCCCACGCGCTTGCACGCTTCGACCGCGACCGTTCCCATGCGCTCGCGCAACTCGCGCGAGAGCGCAGGCGAAGGAGCCTCTTCGATCAACTTCTGATGGCGACGCTGAACCGAACAATCGCGCTCACCCAGATGCACGCAGTTGCCGAACTCGTCGGCCATCACCTGAATCTCGACGTGACGCGGACGCTCCACGTAGCGTTCGATATACACGTCGCCGTTCTTGAACGAAGCGAGCGCTTCATTCGAAGCCGTCTCCAACGCTTGTCCGAGTTCGCCTTCGGTACGGACGATGCGCATGCCGCGCCCGCCGCCGCCCGCCGCCGCTTTGATGATGACCGGAAACCCGATCTCGCGCGCCAGTCTCAGAGCTTCCGCTTCCGTCTCCAAAGGGTCGGGGCTGCCGGGCAGGATCGGCACGCCCGCCGCGGCCATCGCGCGCCGCGCCTCCACCTTGTCGCCCATCAACTTGATCACAGACGAGCGCGGCCCGATGAACTTGATGTTGCACGCCTCGCAAATCTCCGCGAAGTAGGAAGACTCGGCGAGGAATCCGTAACCCGGATGAATCGCATCCACGTTCATGATCTCCGCCGCGCTGATAACTGCCGGGATGTTCAAATAACTCTGCGCGGAAGGCGCTGCGCCGATGCAGATCGACTGGTCTGCGAAGCGCACGTGGAGCGAATCGCGATCCGCCTCCGAGTGCACGGTGACGGTCTGGATGCCCATCTCCTTGCACGCCCAGATAATCCGGCACGCGATCTCGCCGCGATTCGCGATCAGGATCTTCCGAAATTTGCGCGGAGCAATTGCCATAATCAAGTGACGGGTGACAAGTGACGGGTGACGAGTTAGAGACAAGTTTTTTGATTTAACTTGTCACGCGTCACCTCTCACTCGCCACGTTTCTCTACCTCTTGACCCCGAAGAGAGCCTGCCCGTATTCGACGGGCTGGCCGTTCTCGACGTAAATTTTCTCAATCGTGCCGCTGACTTCGGCCTGTATCTCGTTCATCAATTTCATCGCTTCGATGATACACACCACCGTCTCCGCTTCGACGCGGCTGCCTTGATTGACGAACACGTCGGAGGTCGGCGAAGGCGCGCGATAGAACGTGCCGACGATGGGCGAAGTGATCTTGTATAAATCTTCAACCGCGCTGGGAGCTTCGGCAGCGGCGAGCACAGGCGCCGTAGCGGCGGCAGTCGAAGAGGTGTGCGCGCTTGTTGGCGCAGAGTTTGGGGCTTGCGTCTGAGCGGAGGTGGCGGCAGTGGGAGGCGCGGGAAACGGGATGACCGATCCTGTTCCGCTGCCGGTCGTCTGCGGCGGACTCTGCGAATAAATGTTGCGGCTCAGGCGCAGGCGAAAGCCTTCCTTCTCCAACTCGAACTCGGTGAAACCCTGCGCGGCGATCAAATCGGCCAACTCGCGCAACTCGTCCATGTTGATCGAAGTCTCAGGCCGACGCGGCGCGCTCTGGTTCTCGCGCTCCCCGCCGCTACGATGACGACGACGCGAGCCATGACGACCGCCACCGCCTACGTTGCTGTTGTTGACTTCACCCGCCGCGCCGCCGCGCCGCGTGTCAGCGGGCGACTGGCGCGCCGCACTGCTGCTGCTGCTACCGCCGCCGCTGCTGTCGCCCGTCGGCTGGCTACCGGGTGTTTCGAGTCTCTTCTCGTCGCTCATGTTTGGTGACACCTCCGCGCGTCGTGAGTCGCTAGCGCTCTCGCTGCTTGCGTTGGTAGAGCAAAATCAAAGCCCCTGCCCGCTCCGGCTCAAGTGTCGTCGCGCGAGCGGGGGATTGGGGCTGCTGGCTTCCGTGCGAGACATTTGAGACGAGGGGCGCGCTTGCTCGTCTGACACGAGAAACGCGCCCCGCTCGATGCTCGGCTCTATTTATCCGTATCTTGCTCGGCAGCCGTCGATTCGGTCTTCTTCGAACGACCACCGCCGCTGCCCGCTTTATCCGCGTCCTTCACGTCTTCGCCGCCCGTCTTACCACGACCGCGTTTGGCGGTCGTCTCTTCCCGCTCGTAAGTCTTGTCGGCTTTACGCCCGCCGCGTCGCCCGCCTTCGGCCTCGCCGGACTTCGACGCACGCGCCGATCTCTTCTTATCCGAAGTGACCGACTTGGCGCGCTTCTCCGTCTGCTTCGCCGCTTCTAATTCGCGCGGGCTATCGACGAGTTCGATGATTGCGAGTTCGGCGTTGTCGCCGTCGCGCCGTCCCAATTTGATGATGCGCGTGTAGCCGCCCGGACGATCCTTGTAGCGCTCGCCGAGTTCGTCGAAGAGACGCTTGACGGCAGCCACGCCCGCCGTGCGGACAGGGCGCACGACGCCGCGACGACCCGTTTCGCTCTTCATCTGCCGGTTGCCCGTGTGGAAGAACGTCGCCGCCTGACGGCGCAGGTGTACGGCTTGCACCGCCGCATCGTCGCCTTCGAGCGTTTGCGCCTTGCGCGAGAGCGTAATCACCCGCTCGATGAACGGGCGCAGTTCTTTGGCCTTCGGCAGCGTGGTGACGACGCGCTCGTTGCGCGCGTTGATGAGTGAAGTCGCGAGGTTGCGCAACAGCGAGAGACGGTGTTCGGTAGTCCGCCCCAATTTGCGATGTGCTTTCAGGTGTCGCATAGCTTTTTTATAAGTGACAGGTGACGCGTGACGCGTGACAGGAAGAACAAGTCTTTAACTTGTCACTTGTCACCTGTCACTCGTCACTGTTGGTTACTCTTCGTCTTCGTCCGCGAAGTCGCTGATGTCGGAGTCGCGCCCGCCGGTGCCCGGAATCGGGTTGCCCTGTTCGTCAAACTCCATGCCGAAGTCCAAGCCCATCCCGTGCAGGATGTCTTTGATCCCGTTCAGCGATTTCTTGCCGAAATTCTTCGTCGCCAGCATCTCGCGTTCGCTGCGTTGCACGAGGTCGCGGATGCTCTTGATGTTGGCGTTCTTCAGACAATTGTAGGAACGAACGGACAGTTCGAGTTCGTCAACCGAACGATCGAGTTGATCGTTGCGCGGCAGCGGCGGACGCTCGATGCCCGTGTAGGCAAACTCGTCCGTGTCCTCTTCGAAGTTGATGAAGATCGCCATGTGGTCTTTGATCAACTTGGCCGCAAGTCCCACGGCATCGTCCGGCTTGACAGAGCCGTCCGTCCACACGTCAATCGTCAACTTGTCGAACTCCGTGTTCTGGCCGAGACGCGCCGCCTCAACCGTGTAGTTGACCTTCTTAACGGGCGTGTGCACGGAATCCACCGGGATGTAACCGAGCGAGAGGTCTTCGTCGAAGTTGCGGTCGGCGGGAACGTAGCCGCGCCCGCGCTTGAGGCGCATCTCGATGTTGAGCGAACCGCCTTCGGAGACGGTGGCGATATAGACGTTCGGGTCGAGCACCTCCACGTCGGC
>DASWNS010000202.1:0-2792 GCA_036399115.1 Pyrinomonadaceae bacterium
CATAACTTTTAAGTCTCAAGTCTCAAGTCCCGAGTTTGCAACTCCTGTCTCTGCTGCCGGACGCAGGGCTTTTTCCTTATGCCGCGCGACGCGACAGTAGATAAGCCTTGATGAAATCGTCCAGGTCGCCTGCGAGCACGGCATCCACGTCGCCGCGCTCCAACTTCGTGCGCGCGTCTTTGACGAGACGATAAGGCGCGAGGACGTAGTTTCTGATCTGCGAGCCGAAAGAGATGTCGGCCTTGTTCGCTTCGAGCACAGCGGTTTCGGCCTTGCGCCGTTCGAGTTCCAACTCATACAGGCGCGAGCGCAACACCTGCATGGCGACCGCGCGATTCTGATGTTGCGAGCGTTGGTTCTGGCATTGGACGACGATGTTGGTGGGGATGTGCGTGATGCGCACCGCCGAGTCGGTCGTGTTGATGTGCTGTCCGCCCGCGCCCGTCGCGCGGTAGGTGTCCACGCGCAAGTCCTTGTCCTGAATGTCCACCTCGATGTTTTCGTCAATCTCCGGGTAGACGAAGAGGGAAGCGAACGACGTATGACGCCGCGCCGCCTGATCGAACGGCGAGATACGCACGAGGCGATGCACGCCCGCTTCCGCCGCGAGCAGCCCGTAGGCGTACTCGCCTTCCACGCGAAACGTCGCGCTCTTGATCCCGGCCTCCTCGCCCTCTTGATAATCGAGTATCTCGGTTTTGAAGCCGCGCCGCTCCGCCCATTTCAGATACATGCGCAGGAGCATCTCCGCCCAATCCTGCGATTCCGTGCCGCCCGCGCCGGGATGCACGGTGCAGATGGCGTTGCGCGCGTCGTTCTCGCCCGCGAGCAGCATCTCGGTTTCGGCCTCGCCGATCTCGCGTTCGAGCCGTTCGACGAGCGCGCGCAGTTCCCGCATGCTCTCCGCATCCTCACCCGCCTCCGCAAATTCAAAGAGCACGCCCGCGTCTCCGATGGCAGACTCGAACCCCTGCTGGCGATTGATGACGCGTTCCAGACGGCTGCGCTGCTGCAACAGACGCTGCGCCTCTTCCTGATCGTTCCAGAAATCCTGCGCGGAGGCCAGACCCTCGATGCTCTTTAACTCTTCCTGCTTCGAGGCGACATCAAAGAAACCTCCCGAGTTGCTCGACGCGCGCACGCAAGTCTTCGTAGCTTGCGCGTAACTCTTGAACTGTTGAAGTCTCGATCATTCATCCTCCAAAAAAAGTGACAGGTGACGAGCAGGAACTAATCAATCCATCGTTACTTAACCGTCCTCTTCACCGTCGCTGCGATCAGCAAAATGCTGACTGTGGCGCAGAGGGCGACGAAGAGGTCGCCGTAACGCGTGTAAAAAGTTTTGCCGCCCGTCGCGCGCGAGACGCGCCATGTGCGCACGGCGGGTTCAAAGCTGCCGGTGGCGTCCAAGACCTCGCCGCGCGGCGTGATGTGCGCGCTGATGCCCGTGTTCGTCACGCGCAGAACGTTGCGGCGGTTTTCGACGGCGCGAAAGACTGCGTTTGCGAGGTGCTGGCGAAGCACCGGAGTCTGGCCGAGATAGCCGTCGTTTGAGATGTTGATGAGCACGTCTGCGCCTGCGCCTGTGAACGTCCGTGCGATTGAGGGAAAGGCCGACTCGAAACAGATAAAGACTCCCGCGCGCGTCTCGCCGAGCGGCAGCAAAGTATAGTTTGCGCCCGGCGTAAAATCTCCGACGATGCCGCTCACGAGCCACGCGGGCGGAAACCAGCGCGGCAGAGGCACATACTCGCCAAACGGCAACAGGCGAATCTTATCATACTGTGCGACGAGCCGCCCCGCTTCATTTATCAGGATCGCAGAGTTGTATGCGCCGCCCGCCGGGGCAGGCTCAAGCGAATTGAAGATCACGCTCGCACGCGCCGCACGCGCGAACCCGCCGACGAGCGTTTGAAACTCCGCGTCGCGCGCGTAGGCGAAATTCATCGGCGACTCCGGCCAGACGACCACTCGCGGCGGGTCGTAGATATACGCGCGCGTCCCGCTCGACGCGCTTCGCTCAATCTCCCGCTTCGCTTCCGCCTCCTGCTCCTGCTCCCACGCGCGCAGAGCGTCCGCGCTCATCGTCAAGTGACGGTTGACGAGCGTGGCGTTCTCTTCCGTAGAGCGTCCGAAGTTGACCGAGACGTTTGGCTGCACGGCGATGACGACCGTATAAGCCGCCGGTTCCGAACTGTCGAAATTGTGGTCTGTAAAGTCTATTGATTCTGTCAGCGCAAACACTAACCCGACGGCTATCAGCATGAGCGTGGCGAGGTTGAAGGCGCGCGCATTTCTATGGACTAAGACGAGCGCGACCGAAGCGTTGACGGCGACGAGCAGAAAGCCGACGGCATAGACACCGCCCCACGTCGCGGGTTGAATGAGCGCGGGATGAAAGGCTTGCGAGTAGCCGACGGCGTTCCAGAGTTGGCCGGTCGCGCCGAGTCGCGCCCACTCCGTCGCCGCCCAGAGACAGGGCGCGGCGAGCAGCATATAAATGCCCCGACGCTTATGCAGATGCGCGAGCGCGAGCGCGAACGTCGCGGGAAAGAGTCCGACGATGAGGACGACGGGGACGAGCAGCGCGTAGGCGACGGGGCGCGGCAGCCCGCCGTAGTGAATCATCGAATGGGTGAGCCACCAGCACGAGCCGTAGAAGAAGAGCGCACCCGTCGTCCAGCCGAGCACGAAGGCGTGACGCGTGCGCGGCACGCGCGCCACGGCCACGAGCACGGGAACGAGGCCGACCCATGCGAGCGGCCACAAAGTGAAATCGGGGAAGGAGAGAA
>DASWNS010000203.1:0-4543 GCA_036399115.1 Pyrinomonadaceae bacterium
GTGGCGTTTGCGCCGCTCGGCTCGTCTGCGGTGGTCGAGGTGGAAGTGGAAACGTCTGTGGATTTCGTGCGCGATGCGCGCGGTCGGTGGCAGGTGGCGCGCGTGCGTCCCGGCGGCGGGCGCGCATTCGAAGCGTTCGACGCTTTCGAACGCGCGCTCAACGCGGAAAAGCTCGCACGCGCACGCGCCGACCTCGCAGCTCTCGCCGCCGCGCTCGAAGCGTATCGAAGCGCACGCGGTTCCTACATCGTCTCCGAATCGGCGTCTGATCTGACAGACCAACTCAACCCGCGCTACACCGCCGCCTTCATCCGCTTCGACCCCTGGCATCGTCCTTACGAGTACGAAGGCACGCGCGAACGCTTCACCCTGCGCTCCCTCGGCGCAGACGGCAAAGCGAACACCCTCGACGACGTGACGGTGGGAAAATGACGGGCGGGGAATGACGAGTGATGAATTGAAAACAGCCGCTCCGTTTTTAATTCATCATTCATCATTCCGCCTTCATCCTTTCTTCTTGACGCTTTATCCGCGTCTCTGTTAGCTTCAAATAGTGGCCTGTTTGCAGAAGGGCAGGCCGGTTTTGAAGTCTCACGCCCCGCGACGTTTGCACCGCTCCCGCTCGCTTTAAAACGCGACAGCGAGGTGAGCCGGTTGCCAACTGAGCGACGCCCCCAGCAAGGAGTCTGGTTTTTGCTAACGGGACGCAAATTGCTGCTCGCCGACGATTCATTAACCATTCAAAAGGTGGTGAGTTTGACCTTCAACGATGAAGCGATGGAGGTCTTGACGGTCGGCAGCGGAGCCGAGGCGTTAGAGAAGCTACAGGAGAGTTTGCCGGACATCGTCCTCGCCGATGTGTTCATGCCGGGACCAAACGGCTACGAATTGTGCGACCGCATCAAGTCGGACGCGCGCACGCGGCATCTTCCGGTGGTGCTGCTCGTCGGCACGTTTGAACCTTTCAACGAAGCGGAGGCGCGCAGAGTCGGCGCGGACGAAATCTTGACCAAACCTTTTCAATCCATACGCGACCTTGTCAACAAAGTCGGCGGCCTGCTCGGCGGCTCCGACGAAAAATCGTCCCCAGAGGCGCGCGATGAACAGAGCGCAGAGGAAACGACGCAGGACTTATCGCCCTTCGCCGCCGACGCACGCGCTGCCAATCCAAATATTGAAACCGCCGCAGCAGCGACCAGCACTACTGCCGCCGATGCCTTCAACGATTTCGACATGGACGACGCCACCATCCAGAGCACTTCCGCCGCCGCCTTCGACGCACGCGCCGGGCAAACTGCGCCCGCCGCCCTTGAGATTCGAGAGGAAGAGCAATTCAGTGATCGCGGCGAAACGGACGAAGCGTTCGTCTTAGGTCTGGACGAATCGCCCACGCAGACACACGCCCCTGCCGCCAACACTGCCGCTCTGGCATCGGGAAATTCATACTCGTCTGCTTCCAACGCTTCGACGGAAGGTGCGCCCGTCGCCTCCGCCGCGTCATCTTTCTCCACGCACGCCGCACGCGCCGCCGAAGCCGACGATGCGTTGCTCGAACTCAGCGACGACATCGCGCCCGCACACAGAAGCGACGCCCTTGCTATCGAAGACGACGATTTTAAGATGGGCGAGACGCGCGCCTCCGCCGCAGACGACTCGCTCCTCGAACTCGACGACATCGCGCCCGCGCGCAGCGGCGAAGCCGACGATTTTATCCTTGACATGGGCGACGAAGATTCGTTCGCGCCGGTTGCAGCCGCGCCCACAAACTACGCCACGCCGCCGGAACACGACGCTGTGGCCGAAGTCGACATGCTCTTCGCGGAGAACGCGCCGTTGACGGCTGCGCCCGAAGCGTTCGCAGAGCCGGAAGCATTCAACGCGCCGCACGCGTTGACGGAACCGGAAGTGTCCGCCGCCCCACACGCGCCCGCAGCATCAGAGGCGTGGGGCGACGCGGAGATGTGGGCGTCGCCCGCTGCCACGGTCGCAGAGTCCGAACCCACTTTGCTCGCAGAAGAGCCGGAGGCATTTGACGCGCCGGAGATTTCAGCGTCGCCTTCTTTACTTTTCGCCAACGAGCCTGCGGTGGAATCGCGCGGCGCGGAAAGTTTTGCGGAGCAGGAGAGCGAGCGCTATGCGACACACGCGCTCGCTTGGGACGGAGAGCCTGTGGCTGCGAGCATCGTGGCGCACGCGGGCAGCGTCGCCCGCGTCGAGTCGTACGACGAGAGCCAACTGTCGGAGCCGCTTGCGGCTGACGCTAGTGCGGCGGCAGTGGCCGCAGGAGCGAGTTCAATCAACGCATCGCCGGAATCGAGCCACGCTGCGTCGTCCACTTCTGCGCCGCAGTTGTCGCCGGAAGCATTGGATGAGGTGGTGCGTCGCGTCGTCGCGCATATCTCGGAACAGGTGTTGCGCGAGATCGCGTGGGAGGTCGTCCCCGAACTGGCCGAACGGCTCATCAAGCAACGGCTCGAAGAGGAACGGACGCGCACGACGCCCTGACAGCACGCGAACCAGCGAGTAGCGCATGAACGGATCGAGTTGCGGCGGATGAGAGTTGACCCGCCAAACTCGATCCGTTTTTTCTTTAGCTGCGCGCGATTGGCTGTGAGCCATCAGCCGAAGTCGAAAACCGCCGCCGATTCCTTTACAATGCTTCCGAGCACAAATTTAACGTCACTGAATGCTAAAAGCCGAAGGCCATTAGCTCACCGCTAATTGCTCATTGAACAGATGGAAATTCCGAAAACTTACGATCCGAAACAGGCTGAAGAACGCCATTACGCGAGTTGGGAGGCGCAGGGGTGCTTTGCGCCGGAGATCAATCAAGACCCCGGTGCGCCCGTCTATTCCATCGTCATCCCGCCGCCGAACGTGACCGGATCGCTCCACATGGGGCACGCCCTCCAACACACCCTGATGGACGTGCTCACACGCTTCAAGCGCATGCGCGGCTTTCGCACGCTCTGGGTTCCCGGCGAAGACCACGCGGGCATCTCCACGCAGATCGTCGTCGAACGCGAACTCAAAAAAGAGAAACTGACGCGCCACGATCTCGGGCGGGAGAAGTTTTTAGAGCGCGTCTGGCAATGGCGCGATGAATCCGGTTCGCGCATCATGCAGCAGATGCGGCGCGAGGGCGCGTCCGTAGACTGGTCGCGCCAACGTTTCACCATGGACGAGGGCTTGTCGCGCGCCGTGCGCGAGTTCTTCGTGCGCTGCTACGAAGAGAACCTGATCTATCACGGCGAGGGCATGATCAACTGGTGCCCGAAAGATCAGACCGCGCTCTCCGACCTCGAAGTGGACAAGGAAGCACAGGCGGGCAAACTCTACTACCTGCAATATCCGGTGAAGGGCAGCGACGGTCGCCGCGTGACGGTGGCGACGACGCGGCCTGAGACGATGCTCGGCGACACTGCCGTCGCCGTCAGCCCGGCGGACGAACGCTACCTCGACCTCGTCGGCGCGACGCTCCTGTTGCCGCTCACGGAGCGGGAAATTCCCGTCGTCGCGGATGAGTTTGTTGACCCCGCGTTCGGTACGGGCGCGGTCAAGGTCACGCCCGCGCACGACCCGAACGATTACGCGATGGGCTTGCGCCACGAGTTGCCGCTCGTCAAAGTCATAGACCAGCACGCGCGTATGACAGGGGAAGCAGGCGCGGAGTTTGAAGGTCTTGACCGCTACGAGGCGCGCGAACGTGTGGTCGCGAAGTTTGCGGAGTTGGGGCTGCTGGAGAAGGTGGTGGATTACGAATTCTCGATCTCGAAGTGCGGGCGGTGTCGCACGGTGATCGAGCCTCTGATCTCTCTGCAATGGTTCTGTCGTCAGTCGGAACTCGCGCGCCGCCCGTTGGACTTGATGCGCGAGCGGCATGAGCCGCGCTTCGTGCCCGAAAACCCTTACGAGAAAGTTTATACGAACTGGCTCGAAAATTTGCACGACTGGACGCTCTCGCGCCAACTCTGGTGGGGGCATCGCATTCCCGCCTGGTACACGGAGGACGGGCGCACCATCGTCGCACGCTCGGAAGAAGAGGCGCGCGAGCGGGCGGGCACGGACAAGTTGACGCAAGACCCGGACGTGCTCGATACGTGGTTCTCCTCCGCGCTGTGGCCGATCTCGACTCTGGGCTGGCCTGACGAGACGAAAGACCTGAAGACGTTCTATCCCACGTCCGTCCTCATCACGGCGCGCGACATCATCTTCCTGTGGGTGTCGCGGATGATGATGACGGGCATGAAGTTCACGGGCGAGAAAGCGTTTGCAGACGTGTTCATCACGGGCACGATCTTCGACAAGCACGGGCAGCGCATGTCGAAGTCGAAGAATAACGGCGTTGACCCTCTGGAGATTTTCGACAAGTACGGCGTGGACGCGACGCGCCTCGTGCTCGCTTCGATTGAGACGACCGACACGCGCTGGAACGAAAATCAGGTCGAATCCTATCGCAACTTCGCCAACAAAATCTGGAACGCCGCGCGCTTCTGCCTGATGAACTCCGAGGGGGCGCGCGTCGGCGAAGGGTTCGACGAGA
>DASWNS010000204.1:0-2042 GCA_036399115.1 Pyrinomonadaceae bacterium
GCGCCCGGTGATCGTCCCGGTCGTCGTGCAGGTTTAGCGACCGGAAAATTATTTGCGCCTTCCGTTTTAACTTTGCGCCTCCGGCGAGAAATAGAGTTCACGCCGGAGGCGCAAAGAAGTTAAGACCGGAAGCGCAAAGAATTTTTTTCCACCCACCGGATACCGGATCACAATCTGATGATTGACGCACAGCAAAATGAGACGGCGGAGCAACTCCTCCGCCGGACGAAGGTGGAAGTTGCGCCCGCGACTTTCGTTCTCGTCGGCATGCGCCACGAAGATTGGTCGCGCCTGCTCGAACAACCCGAACTCAGCCCGCGCCCCGCCGCACCCTTCATGCTCCTGCGCGACGGCTACGAAGTGACGCTCCTGCTCGAAGAAGAAGACTGGTTGACGATGCGCCATGCCGTCCGCGACGCGCGCGTCGAAGGCGGCTGGCGACTCCTGACGCTCAATATCGAACTCGGCTGGAACGTGACGGGCTTTCTGGCGCGCGTCACAGAGATACTGGCCGCCGCTCACGTTCCCCTCGGCGCGCTGACGGCCTTCTCGCGCGATCACCTGCTCATCAAACAGGACGATCTGGGGCGTGCTCTGCGCGTGCTCGGCGAACACGTAGCGGAACTCTGCTGACGCGAGGGGCGGGTTCATGGATTGGATAGGTCTGGTAAACGCGCTCGCCTCTGTCGCCACTGCGGTCGGCGTGTTGCTGGCAGGCTGGCAGATTCGATTGGCGAAACAGGCGTCGAGGTCGCAATTTGAAGATAGCCTGACGCAGCAGTATCGAGAAATAATCAAAAAGATTCCTATCGAAGCGTTGTTGGGAGAAGACCTTAAAACGCTTGAGCCGCAGAAATGGGAAAATACGCTTGACGATTTTTACAGGTACATTGACCTGTCCAACGAGCAAGTGTTTCTTCGCCAGAATAACCGCGTGAGCAAAGCTACCTGGCGGTTATGGTCTGAGGGCATCAAGTTGAAGCTGGAACTGAAATCTTTCAAGGATGCTTGGGAGCATTTCAAGCGGGAAGCGCCCGAATCCTTCAAAGAACTTCAACTGATTGAGTTGAAAGATAACTTCAAAAGCGATCCGCGCGAGTGGGGCACAAACTGGGAAGAGCAATTGAGATCGCTAAAAGCCAAAAGTGGGAAGCAACTGGACAGATAAGGTCATCCTCATCACGGGCGGGTCGAGCGGCATCGGCGAGGCTCTGTCCGTAGAGTTCGGTCGGCGCGGGGCGTCGGTCGGGTTGCTGGCGCGGCGTGAAGAGGTTTTGCTTGAGGTCGCGCGTAAAGTTGAAACCGCCGGGGGAAGGGCATGCGCCGTCGCGGTTGACGTGCGCGATGCGGGAGCGGTGCGCGCGGCGGTACAGACCGTCAGCGAGCGGTTCGGGCGCGTTGACGTGCTCGTCGCCAACGCGGGCATCGGCGAGCTAACGCTGGCGCGGGAGTTCGACATCGAAGTCGTGACGCAGGTGCTCTCCGTGAACGTGCTCGGCGCGATGAACTCGGTGGCGGCGGTCTTGCCGGAGATGCTTGCGCGCGGCAGCGGACAGATCGTCGGCATCTCAAGCCTCGCGGCCTTTCGCGGCTTTCCCGGTTCCGGCGCGTACTGCGCGAGCAAGGCCGCGCTCTCCACGTTTTTTGAGAGTTTGCGCGCCGAACTGCGCCCACGCAATATCTACGTCACGACCATTCATCCGGGCTTCATCGACACGCCGATGACGCGCGGGCGCAACGGGAAGATGCCGTTTCTGCTGGACGCCGGACGCGCCGCGAGACAGATGGTGCGCGCCGTCGAAGCGCGACGCCGCACCTACGCCTTCCCGTGGCAACTCGCCACCATCGCACGCATCGGTCGCTGGATTCCCGACGCGCTCTACGACCGCATGCTCGCCAAAGCCACGCTCCGCGAGTAAAAATAAGGCCGCGCTCAGCGCATCAAACATAATGAACATCTTTCAAGCCATCATCATCGGCATCGTGCAGGGGTTGACCGAGTTTATCCCGATCAGTTCGACGGCTCATTTGATCTTCGCCGC
>DASWNS010000205.1:0-3456 GCA_036399115.1 Pyrinomonadaceae bacterium
ACTTGAAGCACACTGTTTCAGAAATTTGAGCGGCAAAGTCGCCTGGGGCGCGGGACTCAACCTCATCTACGGCGATAACGGCCAGGGCAAGACAAACTGGCTGGAAGCCATCTACCTGCTCGCCACGTCTAAATCCTTCCGCACACAGAAACCGCAGGAGGCCGTCCGTTTCGACGAAGAACTGGCCGTCGTGCGCGGGCGGGTCGCACGAAGCGAAGAAGTCCAACGCGACCTACAGGTCACGATTCAGAACAACATCAAGACGCTCACCGTCAACGGCAAACGCGAGTCGGTCGCGCGTTATCTGGGACAACTCCACGTCGTCGCTTTTACGGCAGACGAGTTGGAGGTTGTGCGCGGCGCGCCCGAAGCCCGGCGCAAGTTTCTGGATCGCGGCATCGTCTCGCTGCACCACGCCTACGTGCAGACGATCTCCGACTATCAGCGCGTCATCAAACAGAAAAACCGCCTGCTGCAAGACGCCGCCGAAGCCGAACTCGGCGCAGTGGAAACCGCCGCGCGTCTCGCCCCCTGGAACGAGCAACTCGTCGTTTTGAGCACGGCAATCCACCAGGCGCGCACGGACTACGTCGAGCGTCTCAACGCCGTCCTCGAACGCCGTCTTTTCGGGCGCGAGGAAGTGACTATGCGCTACGTTTCATCGCTCGAAGGAAAGGGCGATTTGAGCGACTACCAGACGCTCATCGCCGAGCGTCTGCAATTTCGCATGCCAGCGGAAATGAGCGCCGGTTACTCGCTCATAGGGCCTCACCGGGACGAGTTGGAGATCTTGTTTGACGGGCGGGACATACGTTCTTTCGGGAGTTCCGGCCAACAGCGTAGCGCATTGATAATACTTGACTTAGCTGCAATTTCCGTGTATCATTCGTGGCACAATGAGTATCCGGTTTTTTTGCTCGATGATGTGGATGCGGAGCTTGACCGGAAGCGTATCGATCAACTGTTGGAGTATCTCGAAGGGCGCACGCAGACCTTCGTGACGACCTCCAAAGAGAGCCTCGTCGAACAATACGGCGCGCGCGCGCGAATCTTCGAAGTGAGAGACGGCGCGGCGAGTTTGAGCAACACTCCCGAAAGCCAGATTTCGACATCCTCGAAGGGTGCTTCGAGCATCTAAATCAAGCGCGTTTTCAGTCGTCTTCTGCGAACGTTCTCAATAGCGCAAAAGTAGTTTTTAGCGGTTAGAAAGAGGAGTTTAGTTTGTCAACAGCAATCAACACAACTAAGAAAATCCCGAGCTACGATTCAAGTTCGATCACGGTTCTCGAAGGGCGCGAGGCGGTGCGCAAGCGTCCCGCCATGTACATCGGCTCGACCGGCGACATCGGCCTGCATCATCTCGTCTACGAGGTGGTCGATAACTCGATTGACGAAGCGCTCGCCGGTTATTGCGACACCGTGGACGTGACGATTCATCTCGACAACTCGATTACGGTCATCGATAACGGGCGCGGCATCCCCGTGGATTATCACAAGGGCGAGAAGAAATCCGCCGCCGAAGTTGTCATGACGAAACTCCACGCGGGCGGGAAATTCGACTCCAACGCCTACAAGGTGTCCGGAGGTCTGCACGGAGTAGGCGTCTCTTGCGTAAATTTCCTCTCTGAGTGGCTTCGTCTGGAAATCTGGAGGGAAGGGGCGACTTACGAGCAGGAGTACAAGCAGGGGATTCCTGTGGCGAAATTGGAAGCGACCGGAAAGACGCGCAAGCGCGGCACGAAGATCACTTTCAAACCCGACTCCTCGATCTTCGATGTCTCCGAGTTCAGCTTCGACAAACTCTCCGAGCGGCTGCGCGAAAAAGCCTTCTTGAACAAAGGCATTCGCATCACCATCCGCGACGAACGCGAAGAGACGGAACGCTCGCACGAGTTCTACTACAAGGGCGGCATCGCCGAGTTTGTCAAACATCTCAACAAGAACAAGACCGTTCTGCACGATAAGCCGCTCTATTTTGAACGAGTTGCCGACGCACTCTCGGTCGAGGTGGCGATCCAGTACAACGACGCCTACGACGAAAAGGTCTATTCTTTCGCCAACAACATCAACACCGTCGATGGCGGCACGCACCTCTCCGGCTTCCGTTCGGCCTTTACGCGCACCATCAACGCTTACGCGCAGTCCTCCGGACTCGCCAAAAACTTCAAGACTTCGCTCACCGGCGACGACGTGCGCGAAGGACTCGTCGCGGTCATCTCCGTCAAACTCCCGCAACCGCAGTTTGAAGGCCAGACCAAAGGCAAACTCAACTCGGACGTGAAAGGCGCGGTCGAATCCTTCCTCAACGAGCGTCTGACGGAGTTTTTCGAGCAGAACCCGACCGTTGCCAAGCGTATCGTCGGCAAAGCCATCGACGCCGCACGCGCACGCGAGGCGGCGCGTAAGGCGCGCGAGATCGTCCGCAAGGGCGTCATCGGCTCCACGATGCTCCCCGGCAAACTCGCAGATTGTCAGGAACGCGACCCCACGCTTTGCGAATTGTACATTGTAGAAGGCGATTCGGCGGGCGGCAGCGCGAAACAGGGGCGCGACCGAAAGAATCAGGCCGTTCTTCCGTTAAAAGGTAAAATCTTGAACGTGGAGAAGGCGCGATTCGACAAAATGCTCAGCCACACCGAGATTAAAACGCTCATCACCGCGCTCGGAACGGGCATCGGCAAAGATGATTTCGACCTCGGAAGGCTCCGTTATCACAAAATCATCTTCATGACGGACGCCGACGTGGACGGCTCGCACATTCGCACGCTGCTCCTGACTTTCTTCTACCGGCAGATGCCGGAACTCGTTGAGTCCGGGCACGTTTACATCGCGCAGCCACCGTTGTTTAAAGTGAAACGAGGTAAGAAAGAGGAGTACATCAAGGACGAGCGTTCGATGGTTCGCTACCTGATGCGGCAGGCGACGAGCGAAGCGAAGGTCAAGTCCGGCGACGGGGTGACGATTGAAGGGAAAGATTTAGCGCGTTCTCTGGAGCAGATGGTCGAGTACAAGCGTTATTGCGAGAAACTCGTGCGCCGGTTGGGTAACGACGAACGCTTGCTGTCCACCCTCCTGAACGCCTTCGCCGGTCGTAAAGGTGTCTTGCGGCGTGAAAAAAGCTCGAACCTTCGAAGCATCTTCCAGAAAGAGAGTAGAGAACTGCTGGTCGCCGTCGAGGGGCAACTCGCCAAAGCGGGCTACCGCACGGATTTACTGACGGATGAAGAGCACGGGTTATTGTCAATCGAAACGGTTGCCGCGAGCGGGACTAAAGTGCTGGTTGACTGGAATCTCGCGAGCCACGTTGAGTTTCAGAAGTCCGTCGAGTTGCATAAAGTTCTCGACGAGAGTTTGGCCGCCCCGTTCACCTTTGGGGAAAACGGGACGAGCGAGCAGGTCGAGACGCGCGAGGCTCTACTTGAGCGGGTTCTGGCTACGGCGAAGAAAGACCTGAGC
>DASWNS010000206.1:0-9099 GCA_036399115.1 Pyrinomonadaceae bacterium
AGACGTTCTAAACGCAGAATCCTGAAGCAACAGCGGAGGCCGACATGAGATTTTTCAACGCCGTCACCTGTTTAACTTTCCTGTTTATCGTCTCCGCCTGCAACGTGCAGAGAGGAAACGAAGCGCAGAGCGACCGTACGAATGCGGTCAGCCCGTCGAATGGCGGCGCGCATAGCGACGGTGCGGCTAAGCAGGAGGTCGCCTATGACAGCAAGCAGACGGGAATGCAGCCCGTCTCGCTCGTTCAGGCCAGCCAGTCGCAGGCGGCGCAGCAGGTTGCCGTCGAGCGCAAGATCATCCGCGACGCAGAGATCAATCTCGAAGTCGCCGCCCCGGCTGAAGGCCAGCGCAAACTCGCCTCTATCGCCGAAGCGCACGGAGGGTTCGTCGTCACGTCCGAAGCGCGGCTGGAAGAGCACGACTCGCAACTGTTGGAGATCGTCACCGTCCAACTGCGCGTTCCGGCTTCACACTTCGACGCCGCGCTCGCAGAGATACGCGCCGTCGGCACACGCGTCCGCGCGGAGAAGCAGACGGGCAAGGATGTGACGGAAGAATTTATCGACCTCGACGCGCGCCTGCACACGCAACGCGCGCTCGAAGCGCAGTTTCTCGAAATCATGAAACGCGCCGCGAAGGTGTCCGACGCGCTTGAAGTACAGACCCAGCTGGCAACGGTCCGCATGGAGATCGAGCGAGTCGAAGGCCGCCGTAGATTTCTGGAAAATCAGGCCGCGCTCTCCACCATCAACGCCACGCTGCGACCGCCCGCCGCGCTCGTCAGCGTCAACTCCAGCGGCTTCTTCTACGGCATCAAGCGCGCGTTCGGAGACGGCATAGACATCGCCGCGATGATCATTCTCGGCCTCATCCGTCTCGGCATCGCGCTGCTTCCGGTGCTGCTCCTCGTGGTGCTTCCGTTCGCGCTGCTCTGGAAGTATCTCCTGCGCCCACGCTTTCGTCGCCCGAAAAGAGGTGCGCCCGCGCCGCCCGTCGCCGGGACGGCAAGTTGAGATTCCGCGCCGCACGACGCAACTCTTCGTCTGCCAACTTGAGACTTCCAGCCATCAACTTTAGACTCTCCCTGATGAGACAACTTTCAACCCGTCTGATTTTTCCCTGCGCCCTGCTCGTCGCGCTGCTGTCGGCGTGCGCTCAAAACACCGCGCCGACCAACACGCCCGCCGCTAACTCTGCAAACGCCGCCGCTTCGTCAAACGCGAACACGGCGACGCACGCTCCCAAGTCGCCTGTTGAAGGCATCGTGAGCGCGAGCGTCGAGCGGGTCGAGATGAGTGCGGGCGAGCAGGCGGAGACGAGCGTGCGGCTCTCGATCAAGGACGGTTATCACGTCAACGCGAATCCGGCGACGGAGAAGTTTCTGATTCCGACCGTGCTCAGCGTCAAGCCGGAAGCGGGCATCACGGTTGACAAGATCGACTACCCGAAGTCGCTCAAGAGAACGTTTCCCTACTCGAAAGCGCCGCTCGACATTTATGAAGGCGATGCTGTCATCAAGTTGACGCTCAACGCGCCGCGCGACCTGAAGCCGGGAGAGCATACGCTGCGGACGGACATTCGCGTGCAGCCCTGCGACCATCAGACGTGCTATCCACCGGGAACCATTGCGACCGCCATTGCCGTCACCATCCGTTAAAAAGCTTTGCCAATCACGAACGAAACAGAAGAAAGCACGCACACGCCGGAGAGCCTGCGGGCGCGTCTCTCCCGGCAGCGTTGGAGCATCGCCGCCGGTGTGTGCCTGTTCATTGCGTTGTTGTTGTTGTTGTCGTGGCGCATAGACGCAGCGTTCGTCGTAGCGACGCTCGGCGTCGTCGCGTGGTTTTGGAACGAGCGCAACCGACTGCTCCCGCACGGCATCGAAGCCCGAGAGAGATTTACGGATGAGGATGAAGAAGATGAAGTTGGAGATGAAAAATAGATTTTTGCTCTTTTCCGGCAGGCTGTTCGTCGCCATCTTTTTGCTGGCGTTAATGGCGAGCACGACAACCCTCTTCGCCGCGCCGGTCACTACGGCTCGCGTCGCGCCGAACGAAGCGGAAGTGCGAAGCACGGTCGAGCGTGCCTTTCAACAATTGAAGTCCGGGGATTACAACTCGCTTTACGACGTGCTGCCTTCGGCCTCGCAGAGGCGTCTGTCGCGCGAGCAGTTCGTGCGCGCGCTCGAACGCACGCGCGGCATGTATGAGTTGGATCGCGTGGAGATCGGTGCGGTGCGCGTCTCGGGCGATCTCGGCGTGGTTGATTCGGTGGTTTACGGTCGCGGGCGCGCGCCGTTTGCGGGCGAAGCGAAGATCGTGGCGCGTCAATATCTGGTACGCGAGGGCGGGCGTTGGCGCGTCACGACGGGCGACCGCGCGACGATTCAACCGTTGCTCACGGCTAATCCCGCCTTCGCCAGAAGATACCCGCTCACCCAACCGCGCCTCTACCTGAAACGCGATAATCGCTGGGTGGACATGAGCAAGGAACTACAGGGCATGCGCCGCCGCGCGTCGAAATAATTCGCGCGCAATAAACCGTCAACACAAAACAGCCCGCGTCTTCAATCAGGCGCGGGCTGCTTCACATTAAATCTTCAAAAGAGAGTTGCGGATCGGCGGTCGCTTCATGCGGAGGCGCGCGACGGGTGCGCGTTTTCGCCTGTGTGCCGTCGAGCGCGCTCATCACGGATTGGAGGTGGAAGCGCAGGAGGCGCGAGGTGAGACGGATGGCAGGAATGCGCCCTTCGCGTGCGAGGCGGCGCACGGTGGATTCGCTCACCTGTAGGATGGCGGCGAGTTGGCGCGCGGTCAAAAATTCTTCGCGCTTCTCCCGATGTGACGAAGCCTCTTCCATCTAAGCGAAACTTCCCCCGGCCTCAGGGCGCGGGTTTGAGCGAAAGCGCGACGCGATAGACAGCCGCGCCTTCAACTTCGACATCTTTCGAGGCGGCTTCCATGCCGTCCATCTTGGCCGTCACGCGGTAGCGCGCCGTCTCGACCGGCAAGCGGAAGGTGAAAGAGCCGGACTCGTTCGAGATGCGCCCGTCGAGTTTTTTGATCGTGCCGTCGGCCTCGACGCGCGCCAGTTCCACCCGTGCGCCGCGAAGGCTTCGCCCCTCTTCCGTGAAGACGCCGCCCTTGACGAAGACGAGCGAGCCTTCGTCGGCGGGCAACATGAGATCGGAGCCGAGCGAGCGCGACTTGCCCGCGACCACCTGAAAATCTTTGATCTCCGCCACTCTCAAGCCCGGCTTGCGAAACGTGAGGCTGTAACTGCCCGCCGCGAGTCCCGCGATGACAAAGCCGCCTTTGCGGTCGGTGGTCGCCGTTGCCACTTCGCGTTCGCCCTGTCGCACCGTCACGCGGACGCCTTCCGCCGAGCCGCTCTCGGTCTTGATCTTGCCCTTGATGCTCCCCGTCGTCCCGTTCTTCTGCGCCGCGAGGCTCGCGGCCAGCAGCATTAATAAAAAGAGGGCGGGGATGAATTTATGTCTGTTCAAACTCATGTCTTGAAATCTCTCGTGCGAACTCTCTTTAGCCGGGCGCGGCCTCTGCCTTCGTGCAGAGGGCGTGGATTATACATAGAATGGGGCGGTGCATGTTACACGCGCCGTTTGCGTGCCTTCCAGTTGATGCGGCGCAGGCGGCTCTCTGTTGCCCTGCGGACGGACGGAGGGGCGTCTGCCGGGTGAGATGACACGGGCACGCCGGACTCCGTATAATGCACGCACTCCCGGCGCGCGTTTGCTGAAACAATACGCGACTGAACGACGTTGAATTTCTCCTGATTAGTTCGCTTCCGAGTTTTATGTTGTACCCCCGCAAGATTTCGTCCGCCGCTGTTGTCGTCGCTGCCCCGATAGCTCGCGGGCGCGTGAGAAACGGGCTGCTCGCCGTGTGCGTCGTCGCCTTCGCAGCGTTGTCCGGTTCCCTGCCCGTCGCACAAAGCCAGCAGCCGCAACCACAGACCGAGACGCCCCCACAGCAACAACAACAACGCCCGCGCCGCGTCACGCCCGTCCCCTCCGGCGCGCAGAAAGAGGATGACACGGACGAAGTTCTGCGCGTCGATACAGACCTCGTGCTCGTGGATGTCACCGTGACGGACGCCTCCGGGCGACCCGTGCGCAACCTCAAGGCGGAGGATTTCAAAGTCTACGACGAAGGCGTCGAACGCCCCATCGCCTTCTTCAATGTCGAGCGGAAGAGCGGCACGCCGCGCCCCGTCGCCATTGTCTTTGCGGTGGACGTGTCGGGCAGCATGACGCCGGAAGAGATGGAGCGGCTGGCGAGCGCGATGCGCCTTTTCCTGCGTCGCTTCTCCGACCGCACCTCGCTCTTTGCCGTGATGACTTTCGGAATGAGCGCGCGCGTGCTGCAACCTTTCACCAACGACGCGGAGAAACTCGAACGCGCGCTCGCGCGTCTGGCGCGCGAACCCAACGGACTCTCCACGCACACTTACGATGCGGTTGACGACGCCATCCGCCTGCTCGTGCGCCACGCGCCGCGCACGCGCGACCGCCGTTTGATGAAGCGCGCGGTGGTGGTGGTGACAGACGGTTTTCCGGTGGGAGATACGGTCGCGCCGAAGACCGTCATCGAACGCGCCAACGCGGCGGAAGTGAGCGTCTATACGGTGACGCTGCCATCTTTCTCGCGCCTCTTCAGTTCGCGCGGCGGCGCGGCGAACGCACACGCGCCTTTGCCCACACCCCTCGATGTCAGCGAGTTGGCGGAAAAGACCGGCGGCTCAAACGCTTATGCGACGGAAAAAGATTTCGGGCCTCTCTTTCAAGCTCTGGCCGAAGAGGTGACATCTTCTTACATACTGGCCTTCTACCCGCCCGAAGAGAAACGCCGCGACGGGCGTTTCCACCCGTTGCGCATCACGGCTCCGCCCGGCCTCAACGTCCGCCAGAGCCGCCCCGGATATTGAAAGACGGCGACGAGTGACAAGCGACGAGTCAGAACAAAATCCGTGAATCGTGAATCGTAAATAGAGAAAAGCAGAGGTCTTTCTATTCACGATTGACGATTCACGGATTTTCTCGTCACTTGTCACTCGTCACTTGTCACTGCTTTTAAAACTCGTCGTCTTCGTCGTCGTCATCTAATTCGTCGTCTTCGACAATGTCGAGTTCGACGGGATCGAGTCCGACGATCTCCAGTTCCGTACCGCATTCTTCGCACGCGACAGCATCACCCTTATCGGCGTCTGTATCGACGTGCACATCCGCATCGCATTCGGGGCATGTTCCGGTTGGCACTTCGTCTCTACCTCCAGCGCATTCAGGAGGAGCGCCCTTCCTGTCTGGGGAGACGTCCACCTTGAAATAATTTTGGTTGAACCGCCGACAATCTAACCGCGCCCGCCGTTTTTTGCAACACTCAATTTTCACTCTCCCGAAGTTATGCGCCCATCCTAAATTTTGCCGCGAGAATACAGGGGAAAAGAGCTTACCGGCTGACGGCAAAAGCGGCCAGCGCGTCGAGACGTTTGCGCGCCTCCGTCGCTTCCGGGCTTCGCGGGTAGCGACGCAGAATCTCACGCCAGCTCGCGCCGTCGTAATGAAAACGGCGCGCGGCGCGTTCAAAGACGAACGTGACGCCCTGCTTGTTGTAACGATCCAGTTCGTTGAAATTCAGAAAGTAGCTGTCAAACGGTGCGCCGCCCGCCGCCATCTCGCCCGCGTCGAGTCGCCGCGCGGCATCGCGCGACAGTTTCGACGCTGCCGCCTCCGCTTCATCCCCGAAGAGCATCAAGACCGCCGGACGCAAGGGCGAGCGCGGAAAGTAGTCGAGAAAAATCCGCGCCCGCGCGATGCGCGCAAACTCTTCCGAGCCGCGAATCAGGCGCACCAAACGCTCATCATCGCCCGCGCGCGTGGGCGCAGCGACGCTCTCGGCGGGCAGCCAGCCGCGCGTCCTCCGCGTCACCGCGACGCGATAAAAGTTGAACCCGTCGCCGCCGCGACGCGCGCCCGTGATCGAGACTGTGCGCCCGCGACCGAGACGCTGCACGAGTCGTGCCGTCAACTTCGCTTCGTCTCTGAGCGCGGCCAAACGCTCGTCAACCACGACGGCGTGTTGCCCGCCCGCAGGCGGAGCGCGCCGCTTCCGTTGCGGGTAAGCGTCCGCCGCGACCAACAGCAGCAGGCAAGCCCACGCAGCGAGACTCAAATGCATGGAGCGCGCACGCGGCGCAACGCTCCTGCGAACGGAACTTCGTTTGAGGTTCCGGCGGATGGAACTTCGTCTAAGGTTGAATGAGAATTGAGACATGAAGAATCGCTCTCCTTTCGCTTCGTCGAAGCTGAAGAAAAGCAAAACCGGAGGCGGCACCGTCGCAGGTTGCGCTTTTAACGTGGAGCGCGGCGGCGCGGGTTTGCGGCTAACAGGGCGTCGAGTTTGCTGCGTGCGGCGGTGGGTTTCAGCCGCGCAGCAAGCCCGCCGTGATGGAAGTGGCAGATAGCGAGCGCGAGGGCGTCGCCTGCGTCGTGCGGTTGCGGGATGCTCGCCAGACGGAGCAGCACGCGCACCATCTCCTGCACTTGATGTTTCTCGGCGGCTCCGTAGCCAACCACCGTCTGCTTGACGAGGCGCGGCGCGTATTCCGCGATCTCCACGCCCGCGCGCTCCGCCGCTACCAGGATCACACCGCGCACCTGCCCGAGTTTCAGAGCGGTCTTGACGTTCACAGCGAAGAACGCTTCTTCAACCGAGCACACGTCCGGGCGGAAGCGCGTGAGCAACTCTTCCATCCCGTCGCTGATCTTCAACAGGCGCGCCGCGAAACGCTCGCGCGGGCTGGCCTTGAGCGTCCCGAAATCAACCGCGCGATAGGTTCGCGCATCGCCCTCGACCACGCCCCAGCCCGTCGTCTCGCTCCCCGGATCAATACCAAGCACACGCATTTAAAAACAGTGACAGGTGACAGGTGACAAGTTAAAACAGCGACAAGTGACGGGTGACAGGTGACGAGATGAAAGACAAGTTTTAAGACAGGTTTTCTTCTGCTTTAACTTGTCACCTGTCACCTGTCACTCGTCACTGCTTTCAGACCATTTCCGCTTCGTCAATGTCGAAGTTGGCGGAGACTTTTTGCACGTCGTCGTGGTCTTCGAGAGTCTCCATCAACTTGAGCATGGAGCGCGCTTCCGCGCCTTCGAGTTTGACGTAGGATTTCGGAATCATCTCGACATCGGCGGCCTGCGGTTCGATGCCAGCCTTCTTCAGCGCTTCGTGCACCGCTTCGAAATTCTCCGGCGCGGTGATGATCTCGAAGTTGTCTTCGTCGTCGCGCAGATCCTCCGCGCCCGCTTCGGTCACGATCTCGAAGAGTTCGTCTTCACTCTTCGCCGCTTTCTCGACGACGATGTAGCCCTTCTTCTCGAAGTTCCATGCCTGCGAACCGGAGACGCCGAGCGCGCCGCCATTTTTAGAAAAGGCGTGGCGAATCTCCGCCACCGTGCGATTGCGGTTATCCGTCATCGCCTCGATCATGATGGCGACGCCGCCGGGTCCGATGCCTTCATAAGTGATCTCGTCATAGTTCACGCCCTCTTCTTCGCCCGTGCCGCGACGAATAGCGCGTGCGATGGTGTCGTTGGGCATGTTGCCCGCTTTGGCGTCGGAGACGGCTTTGCGCAGGCGCGCGTTGGCTTCGGGGTCGCCGCCGCCCGTGCGCGCGGCAACGGTGAGTTCTTTAATGAGCTTGGTAAAAAGTTTGCCGCGCTTGGCATCGAGCGCGCCCTTCTTGTGTTTGATGGTATGCCACTTGGAATGTCCAGACATTTTTAAAGAGTTCCTTGTACGTGTGTTTGATCTTGAAGCGGAAGGCGACTATATCACGCGTTTTTTACGCGCCGCAACCGGGTCAAAGCAGAGGTTGGAGGCCAGAGGTCGGAGGGTGGTTCCAAGACCGTTCAATTTAGTCTGAACTGCTGTTGACCAAACTCAACAGCCGCTCGCGCTCCGCGCCCGCGACGCGCACGAGTTTCGTCTTCGACGAGTGTCCGCTCGTGATCTCGACGGCGCGCACAGGCACGCCGAGCGCGCGTGCCAGCGTGCGCGCGAGTTCGACGTTAGCCGCGCCTTCGACGGGCGGGGCGGCCACGCGCACGCGCAGCGCGCCGTCGTGCTCGCCCACGACCTCGCTCTGCGAAGCGCGCGGCACGACACGCACGGTGAACACGAGCGCGCCGCCAGTCTCCGTGCATCGCAACATGAAATCCTTCCCCACCTCTCCATAAATGTTACTCGACCGCGTCTACAATCTAACGCGCTTTTGAGAGTGTTATAGTGTAGCCGCAATATAATCAACCGGAAGGAGGATTTATGACTAACTACGAGATAGTGCCGGCTCGTATTCCTGCGAATGCGCGCGAGGTGGAGATATTTGAGGTCTGGCTAGAAAGACTCTCCGCGGCTGGAGCCGAATTGGTTAATACGATGCCCAGCGTGACAAGCAATACAATCCTATGCATCTTCCGCGTTCAGAGTAAAGGAACTGTCGCTGCGAGTAATGTTCCGTAACTGGCAAAGGGGTGACAGGGAGATTTCGACTTTTAACCGTGACCTTCAAATTGGCTGGAGGGGCGACATTATGCTCACCCCTGTAGCCGATTAAAAGCGCATGAGCGTTCCGGCAATGGCCGTCTGGAAGAGCCAGATGAGCAGGAAGGCGACGAGCGGTGAGATGTCGAAGAAGCCGAGCGGTGGGATGATGCGCCGCAGCGGCACGAGCAGCGGATCGGTGGCCGTCACCAGAAATCGCATCACCGGATTACGCAAGCCGACCATGCCCCACGAGAAGATGATGCGAATCAAAATGAGCATCGAATAGACGCTCAGGAAACCGTAGAGCAGCGTGCCGACGAGCGCGACCATCCTTCCTTCGCGCGAACGCAGAAACATTCCGTAAAACGTCGAGATGACATCGTTCGACAAACTCAAGGCCAGCCAGCCGACGAGGATGACGATCAGGATCGTGACGAGCGGAGCCATGTTCGGCGTGAAGCCGAAATTCAGCAGCGACCGCCGCACGGGATTCACGAACGGGTCGGTCAGATTGCGCACAAACAGCACCGGG
>DASWNS010000207.1:0-13320 GCA_036399115.1 Pyrinomonadaceae bacterium
CGCCGAAAAGCTCTCGATCTCGACGCGGAGCATGCTCCCTTCGGGAGCGGGCGATGCGCAGCGGCAAGCCGGACTGCAAAGCGTCGATCCCGAACTCGCGCTCGCCATCAACACTGCGAACACGCTCGCGGACGACAGCAACATCAACGCCGTCGTCGTCTATCACCAACTCCCGACCGAGGCCGATCTCTCGGACTTGCAGCGCATCGGCATTCTCGGCGGCACGCGTTTCCACGTCGTCCCGGCCCTCTACGTCTCGGCCACCGCCGATCAACTCATCGCCGTCTCACGCCTCAGAAACGTGCGCTCGCTTTACAAGAACCGCACGCTGACGCTGAACGCCGATCCGGGACAGGGCTTGACGGGCGTTGAACGCGTGCGCCGCGATGCGGACATCATGCGCAACAACGCGGGCACGCCTCTCAGCGGGCGCGGCGTGACGGTCGCCGTGCTCGACACGGGTTTGGATTCGACGCACAGCGATCTGGCAGGGCGCGTCGCACAAAACGTCAAACTCGCAGACCTCCAGAGCGCGCCCGTCGGTTTCAACTATCCCGCCAACGTCGAAAATCTCCCGAACACGGATCAGGCACATGGACACGGCACGTTCGTCGCGGGCGTGATCGGTGGTAACGGTGCCAAGTCGGGCGGGCAGTATAAGGGCGTCGCGCCGGGCGCGCGGCTCGTCGGCATGAGCGCGGGCGATCTCAATCTGGTCTTCGTCTTAAACGGCCTCGATTATCTGTTGGAGCGCGGGGCAACGCTCGGCGTGCGCGTCGTCAATTGCAGTTTCTCCGCGAGCACCGTCTTCGACTTCAACGATCCGGTCAACATCGCGACGAAGATGCTCACGGACAGAGGCATCAACGTCGTCTTCTCGGCGGGCAACACGGGTTCCGGCTGGCACACACTGAATCCTTACGCGGTTGCGCCGTGGGTTGTCTCCGTCGGCGCGACCGACTTTCGCGGACGCCTCGCAGACTTCTCTTCGCGCGGCGACTTCGCGAGCCAGATGTTTCGCCCCACGCTCGTCGCGCCCGGCGTGCGCGTCGTGAGCCTGCGTTCGAGCGGGTTGAGCGTGACGGGCGTGGAGGGCATCGGGTTCAACGGCGACGCGGGGCTTGCGCCGGGCAACGTGCCTTTCTACACGATAGCCAGCGGCACGAGTTTCTCCGCGCCGCAGGTGGCCGGGGCGATTGCGCTCATGCTCGAAGCGAACCCGAAATTGACGCCCGCCCAGGTGCGCGACATCCTGCAAAGAACCGCCACGCCGCTCGCCTCTTACTACGCGCACGAAGTCGGCGCGGGGATGCTCAACACGCACGCGGCGGTGCTCGAAGCCGTGTTCCCCGAACGCAAGCTCGGCAGTTTTCGTGCGACTCTCAATCGCGGGCAGGTACGCTTCCTGAACGATCCTCTGCGGGAGATTTCCGGCGCGGTCGCACCGGGCGCGATGGGTTTTGAGGCGAGCGTGGAGATGCCTGCGGGCGCGCTCGTGGCCTCGATGCAGATCGGTTGGAGCATGCTCAGCGTCAACGATCTCGGGCTGGCGATGTACGATGCGAGCGGCGCGAAGCAGGCTGACGAGAACGAGATCAACCTGCCGGGCTTGGCAGGCAATCGCGAGCGCGCGGTGATCAATGCGCCTGCGGCTGGCGTCTGGAACGTGAAGGTCAGGAACACGCTCGGAGGGTTGGCGGTCACGCCGCAGAAGTTCGCCGGAGTGCTTGAGGTGGCGCGTGCGGAATACGCGCCGCTCAAAGACCTCGACGGGCTGAGCGCGTCGCAGCGCAATGTCGTCTATCAAAACATACGCTCGTTCATGATGTCGCCGACGGGGAATAAATTCCGCCCGTTGCAGGGCGTCACGCGCGGCGAACTGGCGGAAGCGTTGGTGCTCGGCGCGCGTGTGCCGCAATACGTGCCCGCCGCCGCCAGTTATCGAGACGTGCGGAGTTCGGCGTCGATGCTCTTTATCGAGAGCGTGCAGCATGCGCCGCAGGGCGCGCTCTTTACGGACGTGGAGCGCGGCGGGGCGTTCTCGCCGAATGAAGCGGCGGGGCGTCTTACGGCAGCGGTCGCGCTTGTCCGCGCGGCGGGACTGCAAGCCGAAGCCGAGGCCGTTCAAAACATGCCGCTCACCACGCTCCTCGACGCGGGGTTGATCCCCGCCGCCCTGCGCGGCTACGTCCGCGTCGCCATCTCGCACGGGCTGCTCTCAACCAGCAACGCATACTTCCGCCCGCAGCAACCGCTCACACGTCTCGAACTCGCGCACGCCATGATCGCGTTGCAGAAAATGCAGGCGCAGTAAGGAACGGTGAAAGGGTAAGGGGTCAAGGGAACAGGGTGGAGACAAAAGCGGGACGCAGCGTTTAAGTGCTGCGTCCCGCTTCCTGTTTTTACCCTCGCCTCTTGCCCCTTACCCTTGCCCCTTACCTTTCCTCTTTCTGCTTCATCTCACAAACAACTCTTCCGCGTTCCACAGAGAGAAGGGCGGGAGCGTGCTGGGGCGATAATTGCGTATGCGCGGGTTGGCGGCGACGGCGATGTGGCGCGTGACGATGGGAATGAGCGGCATCTGTTCGGCCATCAGGAGTTGAATGTCGCGAAAGATGGCGCGGCGTCGTTCGCGGTCAACTTCATGCGCCTGCCGCGTGTTCAGTTCGTCGAGGCGCGCTTCCCATTCGGTGGCGGGCTTCGGCTGTTTCGGATGCCAGAGATGCTGGACGCTGCCGCTGTGCAGCATGTCCGTATAGGAAGAGGGATCAGGCTCGGTGGCCGACGTGCCGAAGAGCACCGCTTCGTAATCATAAGAGGTGCCGATGAGCGCGGACAATCGCGCGTTATCGATGGGCGCAACCTGCACGTTCATCCCTAACTTCTTCAAATCTTCCTGAATGACAATCGCGCTCTTCACACGCACTTCATTACCGGCGGGCGCGATGATCGTAAACTCCACGCGCTTGCCTTTTGCATCGAACAGCTCCGGCGCACTCTCCGTGCCGCGAAAACTGAAGCCCGCCTCGCGCAACAGCGTGCGCGCTTTTTCCAGATCGTACTCGGTGCGCGGCACGTCCGCAGCGACCCACGCGCGGTTGCCGCTTGAGACGAAGTTGTAGAGGGGCGTGGCGAGTCCCTGCCAGGTGTTCGTGGCGATTGAGTCGCGGTCGATGGCGTGCGAGACGGCGCGACGAAAACGCACGTCCGTAAACCAGGCGAGTTTCGCCGGGTCAACAATCGGCTTGCCGTCTTCGCGCTGGCCGGGATTCTGGTTGAACCAGAAATTGTCTGCGTAGAGGCCGGGTCCGAGGTCGAAAGAGCGCGCCGCCGCGCCTTGCCCGGAGCGCAGTGTGGCATGGTCGGTCGGGCGCACGCGGTCCAGTATGTCGAGCGTGCCTTGACCGAGCCGCGCGACCGCGTTGTTTTCGTCTGTCACCACTTCGAGCACGAGACGGTCGAGATAAGGAAGCGGATTGCCCTGCGCGTCGCGTTTCCAATAGTGCGGGTTGCGCTTTAAGGCGACGCGCTCGCCCGGCGTCGAGGATTCAACGGCGAAGGCTCCGGCGGTGACAACTCCGGCCACGTCGCTCGTTACGCTGTATGCCTGATTGAAGCCGTTCTTCTCCAGCACGGGTTCGAGAACGTGGCGCGGCAGCACGTTCAAATTCGACATGTAGTTTTCCGGCACGGCGATGGCTTCGGCGAAGCCGAGACGAAAGCGGCGCGGGTCTGCCACCGTGATCGTGATGGGCTTGCCGCCGACGTGCATCGCATCGCTATAGATGGGCGAGAGCACGCGTTCGTCGTAGAGCGCACGGAGCGTGAAGGCCACATCTTCACTGGTCAGCGCGTGGCCGTCGGAGAATTTCAACCCGTCGCGCAAGACGACTTCGACGCTCAACTCGTCGTCCGAGAGCTTCCAACTTTCGGCGAGGGCGGGCACGTAGTTTTGCGTGTCGTGGTCTAACTCCACGAGGCGGCTGCCCGTTAAAAAGAAGGCGACGAAATTAGAGGGTTCGTCGGCGGCGAGAATGTAGTTGAAAGTTTTCGGCGGCGACGTGATGCGATAGGTGAGCGAGCCGCCGCGCGTGCCCACGACTTTTTCGGTCAACGCCTGTCTTTGATTGACGTTTGCGTTATTCGTCGCGGGCGGCGAAGTTACACACGCGCTGACACAGAGGAGCGCGGAGATAAGTAAGGAGGCGATGAGAGATCGTCCGAGCTGCACAAGTTTCATTTCAAAATACCGGGTGTCTGAAGATATTAAAAAGCGCAAGGTTGTTTGTGCGAACTACGCGCACGAGTGAGGTTGTTTGATTCAAACATGTCTGCCAGCGGATGTCCAGAATTTATCTGCGCCGAACTCTTGCGCGCTCGCCGCGAATAGAGGTTAAATCAACCAGACGATTTAGAAGGTGAACTGACACTCTCGCCGATTTGTTCAGGCTGTAAACGTGCTGAAACTGATTCTCTCCAGATCGCTGCAAGGCATCGTCGTGCTGCTCGTCGTCTCGGCGTTGACCTTTGCGCTGCTGGCCGCCGCCGGCGGCGATGCGCTCGGCGACCTCAGCATGGAGCAGACGGCTTCGGATGCGTCGATACGCGAGTTGCGCCGCGTCTATGGACTCGACGAGCCGCTCGTCGTGCGTTACGTGCGCTGGCTCGGCGGTCTGGTGCGCGGGCAGATGGGCGACTCTTTCTACTACCATGCGCCCGTGGCGACGATCATCTGGCCGCGCCTGCTACGCACGCTCGCGCTCGCCGCCGTCGCGCTCGTGCTCGCGCTCTCCGTCTCGCTCACGCTCGGCGCGCTCGCCGCACGCCGCAAAGGCTCCTGGTGGGACAGGGCGAGCGAGATCATCATCCTGCTCACGGCTTCGACGCCGCGCATCGTGCTCGCGCTCATGGCTCTCGCCATCGTCGCGCGCACTTCATGGTTTCCCGTCGGCGGCGCAGACACGGGGGAGTCGCTGATGGACTTTCGCCCCCTGCGCATCCTGCCGCCCGCCATCGTCCTCTGCCTTCCACTCGTCGCGTTGTTTCTGGCGCAGACGCGCGAAGGTTTGAGCCACGCGCTCGGACAGGACTTCGTGCGCGTGGCGCGTGCGAAAGGATTGTCCGAACGCGCCGTGATCATGCGCCACGCGCTGCGCGACGCGCTGAACCCGCTCATCACGCTCTTCGGTTATTCGTTTGGCAGCGTCGTCAGCGGCTCGGTCATCGTGGAGACGGTGCTCGGCTGGTCTGGCCTCGGCTCGCTCAGCGTCAGGGCGGTGCTCACGCGCGACGTGCCGCTCTTGATGGGCGTCGTGATGATCACGGCGACGGCAGTGCTCGTCGGCAACCTCCTGGCGGACATCATGCTCCGTCTCAACGATCCGCGCCTACGCGCACATGGTCCCGCAGGCAACCCCCGGCGCGGCGCGGGCGACGCGCTCAACCTGCCCGCTTCCGGCGCGTGAATCAACGCATGAGCAACACGCAACCGCCTCACGTCTCCGACGCGCACGCACGCGCCGAGTCGCATGCACTGTCGCCAACGTCGCCGCCGCAGGATGACTGGGAGCGCGCGCATGCGGCAGCGACGACGTGGCGCGGGCGTGCGCGTCGCCGTTTCGCGCGCCGCTGGAAGTTGATCGTGGGACTGAGCATCGTCTCGACGTTTTACGTCGTCGCCGCGTGCGCGAATTTCATCGCGCCTTATGACGCGAGCGAGCAGTCGAAGCGCGAACCGCTCGCGCCGCCCACCGCCCTGCGCTTCACAGACGCCGAAGGCCGCTGGCACGCGCGCCCTTTCATCTACAAACTGCGCCTCGACGATCCGCTCGCGCGCACCTACGCCGAAGACACCTCCGCGCGTTACCCGCTCGCGCTCTTCACGCGCGGCAGTTCTTACAAACTCTTCTGGCTGTTCAACACCGACCGGCATCTCTTCGGAGTTGCACCCGACGCGCAGCGGAGTGCCGCACAACCGCCGGGCGCAAGCGCGCGAGTCGCCAACGCAGACGTGCAGCGCGTCTACCTGTTAGGCACGGATGAATTCGGACGCGACCGTCTCTCGCGCCTGCTGCTGGCGTCCCGTTTCTCGCTCGCCGTGGGGCCTCTCGGAACGCTGTTCGCAGGCGTGCTCGGCGTGCTGTTGGGCTGCATCTCCGGCTACGCCGGGCGCAGGACGGACGCGCTCCTGATGCGCGCAGCCGACGCCATGCTCGCTTTGCCCGAACTCGTCCTGATACTGGCGGCGCGTGCGGCCTTCCCTGCCGAACTGCCGCCAATGCACGCGGGGCTGCTGCTCGTCTCGATCTTCGTCGCAATCGGTTGGGCGGAAATGGCGCGGCTGGCGCGCGGGTTGGTGATGGGTTTGCGCGAGCGCGAGTTTGTGCTGGCCGCCGTGTCGCTCGGACTGAGCGAGACGCGCATCCTGTTTCGACACATCCTGCCCAACGCCGCGCGCCCGCTCATCGTGCAACTCTCGCTGATGCTGCCCGCGTTTCTGTTGGCCGAAACCGCGCTTTCGTTTCTCGGCGTCGGCGTGCAGGAACCGGCGGCGAGTTGGGGCAACATGCTCAAGTCTGCGAGCGAATTGTCTCTGCTCGCGCGCCAGCCTTTCCTGTTGCTCTCGCCCGCCTTCGCCATCTTCCTCTTCGTACTCGGCGTGCGGCTACTCAGCGACGGACTCAAGCGCGACGACGGCGACCTTCGCGCAAAATGAGACGCCGCCACGCCGCAACGCATTTGCAATAAAAACTTAACTCGCCCACAATCAAGCTCGACTTCCCGACTTAAACTCTCCCCTTGCGGCTCAGTTTTTTCTCCACACCGCCCGCCATCCTGTCTCAGCCAGCGACGCGAGCGACGTTTTGGTCTGCACCTTCACCGCCGGACATACACGCCTTGCAACGCGTTTGCAATAATCTCAAGCGCATCGCTTTCCGCCTCAAGTCTGCCTCAAGTTTTCCTCAATAGCCTCCGCTTACTTTCACGCCAGAAGAGCAGACGACATGCTTTCTTCAAATTAAAAATTCCGACAGGGTTCAACGGAGGCGCTTCTTTAATGCGGAAACTTACGACCATCCTGATCACGTTCATCATCTGCCTCGCTCTCAATGCCACAGCGGCACAGGCGGCTCGCGTCAGCCCCGCGCTCTCTACGCAACTCGCTTCGCTCGCCGATTCGGTCAAAGTCGGCACGGTCATCGTCGCCTTTAACACGAACGAAGGGATCAAGGATTCGCACCTCTCGATCCTGCGCGGGCTGGGCATCACGCGCGCCATCACTTTTCCGCGCCTCGGCATGGCCGCGCTCCCGACGGCCACCGCCGGACAGGTGCGCGCCCTCGCCGGAAACCCGGACGTGCGCTCCGTCTGGGACAACGAGCGGATTCACTATTACGACTTACAGGGGCGCACGCTCACGGGCGTCGAGCGCGTGCGCGGCGACGCCGCTTTCCGCCAGCGCAACGGCAACATGTCAGTCTCCGGCAAAGGCGACTTCTCCGTCCTCGTCATCGACTCCGGCGTTGACGCCACCCACGACGATCTCAAACTCGGCCAGAACGTCATCCAGAACGTGCAGGTCTTAACGGGCACCGACACGGTGCAGGAAGGCTACACGCCCGTCACCGTCCTTGAGAACGTGCCCAACACGGACCAGACGGTCGGCCACGGCACGCACTGCGCGGGCATCATCGGCGGCACAGGCCAACGCTCCGGCGGCAAGTATGCGGGCGTCGCTCCGGGCACGAAGATCATCGGCGCGGGACTCGGCGCGGGGCTGTTCGTTATCAACGCTCTCGGCGCGTGGGAGTGGGGACTGGCGAACCAGTACAACTACAACATCAAAGTGGTATCGAACTCTTACGGCAGCTTCGCTCCTTTCGACCCCGACAACCCGATCAACATTGCGAGCAAGGCAGCTTATGACAACGGCATCACCGTCGTCTTCGCGGGCGCAAACTCTGGTCCCGGCAAGAACACTTACAACAAGTATGCGAAAGCGCCCTGGGTCATCGGCGTGGCGGCGGGCACGAAAGAGGGCGGCCTCGCCTCTTTCTCCTCGCGCGGCACGCCAGCCGACGAACGCTTCTCGAACTCCGACCCGCTCGACGATTACGACGCGCCGACCATTACCGCGCCCGGCACGGGTCGCGAATTCGAATCGAACGCCGCGAAGTTTTCCGCCGCTTACGTCTCGACGCGCTCCACCTCGAACATCACGGCCAACGGCCTCGACGCCGACGCCGAACTCGCCCCCGGCGAGATTCCCTTCTACACGCAGATCAGCGGCACTTCGATGGCCGCGCCCTACGTGGCCGGAGTCGTCGCCCTGATGCTCGACGCAGACCCCGGTTTAACGCCCGACGAGATCAGGCGGATCATCATCGAGACGGCGACGCGGATGCCCGGCTACGCGGACCACGAAGTCGGCGCGGGCTACATCAACGCCTACGCCGCCGTGGATAAAGTCTTCAACCGCACGCGCGTCTACAACGCTTTCAACCAGGCGAACTTCAACGCCAAATACAGCATCACCATCCCCGTAGCCCTGCCGTTTCACATCGACTTCAACCCGGCGGCCTTGCCCGGAGCGGATTCGCCGAACGCGAAGAGGTTCACCGTGCAAGCAGGCATGAGCGTGCTCGACGCGTACGCGCGCGTCGATACGGCGGCGGCGACGGGCGACGGCAACCTCGTCGGCATCCTCCTGACCGCACCCGACGGCACGACCTATTCGAGCGGCGTCCAGTATCCGGTGATCGGTGCCAGCAGTCGCGGCGTCATCGTCAAAAATCCTCTGCCCGGCGAGTGGGTGCTGGAAGTGCGCGGCGCGCGCGGCCTCGTCGCCGTCCCCGCCGCGAGCCTCCCCACTTCCGGCGCAGCCGCGCCCGGGGCGGTTGACGGCATCATCTTGCAGAAGCTTTTCACGCTCGCGCCCGTCGCGGACATTCAAGACCACGAGCAGCAGGCTCTCTTCGAGACGCTGCTCAAGAGCCGCCGCATGGACACGCTCGCAGACGGACTCTTCCACCCCGAAGCTGCCGTGACGCGCGAAGACTTCGCACGCACCCTCGGCTTGAACGCGCCCGTGCGCCAGACGGCTTTTGCATCGCACAGGTTTACGGACGTGTCCGGCGAACTCGCCGCGCTCGTCGATGCCCTGACCGTGAACGGTTCGACGCTTCGCGACTACAACTTCGCGCCCGCCGGACTCTTGAGCGCAAGCGGCACAAACTTTAACCCGAACGGCAACGTCAGCCGTCTCGACCTCGCCGTCGCCTTCGTGCGCGCCCTCGGCCTCGATGCGGAAGCGAAAGCGAAGGCGGGCACCAACGTCACCTCCGGCGGCATCACGCTGACGGACAACGCGCAGATTCCCGCGAGCCTTCGCGGCTACGTGCAGTTCGCCATAGATCGCGGCTTCCTCGAAGTCTATCCGGCGGAAGTCAAGCAGGTCGCGCCCGGCCAGTTCATCGCGCTGCCGGGGCCGCGCGTCGAACCTGCGAACGGCCTCACACGCGCCGCGCTCGCCGCGAAAGTCAACACCTTCGCGGAGCGTTTCGCGGCTGGCAACTAATTCGATAAACGCCCTCGTGACGCCGCCGCAACAGACGGCGTCACGGGCGCGATGACACAAAGCATCCTTCGCACAAACCGGCAGCAATTTTTAGAGATTCAGCGAATCTCAGGCGAGAGCCGTAAAAATTTTACAGGAGAAAAACGATGAGTTCACCGACCGCACCCGTTAATAGAAAAGCTCGCCCCCGGACGGGCAGAATCTTCTTCGCACTTTTCGCACTCGTCTTGGTCACCGTCGTCGTCGGCGCGACGTTCATCAGCCCCGCACGCACGAGCGCGAGTTCGGCCTCCGTCTCCGACAAGCTTGACTTGAACAAGACGCCCGTGCCCGACTACAACGTCAACCTCGGCAAAAGCGTCGTGCGCCTCCCTTCCGCGTCGCAGCTTCAGGGACTTAACACGCTGAAGGCCAACCTCAACGATGCGCAGATCACCGCGCGCTGGGACAAGACGACCGGCTCGGTGGACACCATCATGGATTTCGCCTCGCAGCCCTCCGCGCTCGAACCCGAAGCAGCGGCGCGCGAATTCATCGCGGCCAACGCCGCCATCTTCGGTATCAGCGACATGACCAGCTTGCGCCTCAAGCGCAACACCCCCGCGCTCGGCGGCAACCTTCTCTATTTTGAACAGATGTATCAGGGCATGCCGGTCGCGGGTCGCGGCGTCGGCGTCGTGTTGGACGGCGAAGGGCGCGTCAAGTCCGTCTCCGGTCCTTATCAAAAAGATTTGAACATCGCATTGAACCCGTCGCTCGACGGCGCGGCGGCGGTCGTCAAAGCGCAGAGCGATCTGGCGAAGTTCAAAGTTCAATGGGTGCAGGGCGTGGCCGATGTCCTGAATCCCGCGCTCGACAAACTCGCTTCGCAGCTTGGTCCGATGGCCGTGCCGCACCCGCAACTCAACATCTTCCCGACGACTGCGGGGCCTCGTCTCGCTTACAAGTTCCTCGTCTTCTCGCGCAACCCGTTCGGCGCGTTCAAGTATCAGATCGACGCCGCGACCGGCGAGGTGCTCTACCGCGAAGACATCGTGCGTTATCAACAGCAGCTTGAGCCGAAGGCAGACGTGTTCCCGACCTATCCCTGCATCAGCAAAAAGTTGCAGGACGAAGGCATCATCGAGAACGGCGCGAACGGCGCACCCTGCGGCCAACTCCGCGTCAACCTCCGCAAGTTCGACCCGACCAACATCGTGACCGGCGTGAACGGCACGCTCACCGGCACACACGCGCACATCGAAAACGTGCTCGCCGGAAAACTCCCGTTCGCGCAGGCCGCGCTCGGCACCTGGTACTTCGCCAAAGACGACCCGACCAACTTCGAGGCGCGCACCACCGACGCCGCCCACTTTGGACCCGCTGCCGAACCCGCCGAGCATCAGGGCGAAATCTCGCAGTTCTTCTACATCACATCGCTGCTGGAATACATTGACTACCTGCACGTCGCGGGCGATCTCAAACACAGCCGCGTCGGGCAGGGCAGTTTCCCCGACACTTATCCGAATCAGGCAAGCCCCTTGATCGGCAACGTCCACATCCCGAACGTGCTCGCGCCGCCGACCGATCCGAGCGACCCGGAATTCGCGGCCAAGCTGCTCGGCTTAGACAACGCCTTCTCCGTCTCCGCTTCGTCCGAAGAGTTTTTGGGCGCGACGCCCGGCGGGCAGAACGTCGTCGTCAACCCGACCTCTTACGGCCACGGTTACCTCTTGAACGATCTGGCGATTGACTTCGCAGTGCCCTACCACGAAGGCATGCACTCGATCTCCAGCCCCATCGCCGGACTCGAAAACGATCCGAACGGTGCGCCCGAAGGCAGCGCGCTCAACGAAGCGCAGGCCGACCTGTGGGCTTACACGGCGGGCGAAAACCCCGTCCTCGGCAACTACATCCTGAACGCCAAAGACTATCGCGCGGCGGTGCGCGCCAACGGCGGCAACCCCGACGAGCGACAGTATCTACGCCACGGCGACTCCGGCCTGCTCTATTCGCAACTCGGCACGCAGGGCGGCAGCGCGTTCGAGGAGCATCGCGACGGCGAGATCTTCGCCGCCGCCGGTTGGGACTTGCGCGAACTGATGATTCTGGCCGAACAGGGCGGCAGCTTCGCGCGCCCCGATCTCATCACGGGCGAAGCGACGAAATCGATCAGTCGCGGTCAGGAGAACTGGGAACGCATCCTGCTCGGCGCGATCTACGTGCTCTCCACCTATAACCCGGACACGATGGTGCGCGGGCGCGACGCCATGATCATCGCCGACCAGTCGCTCTACCCTTCAGACCCTTCAGACCCGGATGCGCCCGGCCAGCACCGCGCTCTCATCGAGCAGGTCTTCGCCGCGCGCGAACTCGGCGTGAACGCCGTCGCGCCCAACGCGGAAGGCCGTCAGGCCATCTCAACCCGCGTCTCCGACTTCGCGGCTTCGGTCAACAGACTGAGCGCGCCGTCGGGCGTCAGCGTCGTCCCGGCCTCGTCGAAAGCGAATCAAATTTCGTGGCAGCCGGTGGCGGGCGCGTTCGCCTACGAAGTGCTGCGCCGCGAAATCGGGAAAGAGAACGTGAGGCAGACCAAACCCGTGACGGGTCGCGAATACATGGACGGCGACGGCGCAACGGATGGCTTCATGCACATCGCCTACGTGAAGGGCAACGAGTCGGGCTACACCGACAGCGGCCTCATCGAAGGCGTCTTCGTGCCGCGCGGTTTGAAGAACCCCGCGAGCTACGAATACGTCGTGCGCGCTCTGAACGTGAACTCGAAACGGCAGGTCGGCGTCTCCGACAATAGCGCGGTGGCGGCGATGTCAACTGCCGTGGTTGACGTGACGAACAGCATCCAGACCGCCAACAGCAACGTCTCGTTCGCGGGCGGCAAGACCGAATTCGACCAGACGATCAAGAACCTCGGCGCGGGCGCGTTCGACGGCACGATCTACCAGCCGATTGATTTCCGCATCGTCTCGATCTCCGCGCCGTCCGTCTCCGTCGCCAACGCGGACAACTTCGGCAACGGGCGCGGCGCGTCTCCAGCCAGCTTCTACTACCGCTCGACGCTCACGAAGAATCAAACTTCGGCGGCGCGGCGCATCGTCTTCAACAACCCGAACACGCAACTCTTCACCTTCGACGCGGTCGTTACGGCGCGCGTGCAAGTGCCTGCGGGCGCGGGCACACGCTTCGAAGCCGAGCCGAAGTTCGACGGCAGTTTCACCACTTCAAGTTTCAGTGAATCGTTTACCGGCATCGTCCCTGCGAGCGACACCGGGCTGCAACTGGCGGACGGCGTCACCTACGTTGACGTGCCCTTCACTTCGCAGTCGAACGCGGTCGCCGTCAAAGGCATTCTGACTTCGCCGCTGACGGGCATTGATCTCGACTTCGAGTTGCGCGACGCTGCCGGGCGCGTGCTCTCCAGTTCCGGCACCTCAAGCGCGCAGGAGATCGTGACGGCGGAAATCCTGCCGAACGCCAACTACGTTTTCCGCGTCATCGGCTGGGCGGGCGCGGCGCAGGACTTCGAGATCGCCAGCACGCAGACGCTCCGCATCCCGCAGAACGCGGGCGGCACGACGAGCGGCACGACGGGCACGAGCGGCGGCTCGACCTTGACCGGCGGCCTCACGACCGCCACGCGCCTCGTGCGCTTCACCGTCAACCCGCTCACCAGGAGCATCACGATGCAGGTTCTTCGTTAAGCGACGGCATCGCGCGCAACAGACAAGCGGCGCGTGCGAGTTCAT
>DASWNS010000208.1:0-8035 GCA_036399115.1 Pyrinomonadaceae bacterium
AGACAACGGCGGCACAGCGTCCAGTCTCTCCTGGCAGCGTCGAAGTTCGGAACTCATCGCCGATTGCCGCGTCTTTCGCGTGCGGCGCGACGTGAGCGTCAGCCCGCACAGGGGAAGCGAGCACGATTTCTTCGTCCTCGAATCGTCCGACTGGATCAACATCATCCCGCTGACGGCGAATGATGAAGTCGTGATGATCGAACAGTACAGGCACGGCTCGGAGGAAGTGACGTTGGAGATTCCGGGTGGGATGGTTGACGCGGGCGAGTCGCCCGCAGCAGCGGCAGCGCGTGAGATGCTGGAAGAGACGGGCTACGCCGCGACGCGCGAAGTCGTCAACCTCGGCAAAGTTCGCCCCAATCCCGCGATTCATAACAACTGGATTCACACGTTTCTCGCGCGCAACGTCGAACTCCGGCAAAAGCCTGTGATTGAAAGCACGGAGCACACCGTCGTGCGGCTCGTCCCGCTCGCAGACATCCCGCGACTCATCTCCGAGGGCGCGATCAATCACGCGCTCGTCGTGGTAGGATTCCACTGGCTTTTGCTCTCCGCAGCGCGGCTCGCGGAGTAGAGGTTTCATGTTTGATGAAGCAGGGCTACTCGGTTCTCATCATCGATATGAGCTACGACGAGGCGAAGAATTTTGTCATGGAAGGTTTCCCGACCGTCGAGTTGGCGAATGAGTTTGCGCGGCGTTGGGTGCGCGATTCGGTAGAGGAGTTGCGCGGGTTGAACCGGACGCGGGAGGAAGTGCGCCGCTTGTGGCACACGTTCGGGGAAGACGCCTCCGTGCTCGGCGGCCAACCGCACTATGCCGGTTCTCACGAACTGGACTACTTTATAGAGCATCCGGCCACCGCCACGGAGCGCGACTGGCGGGCGATACAAAGGCTCGCGGGGATTGAATAAAGACAAAAAGGTTTTTGCGATTATGCGTGTTCAACTGACAAAACTCGCGCACGCGCGTTCGGGCGACAAAGGCGACACGGCCAACGTCGGCCTCATCGCCCTGCGCGCCGAGTTCTACCCGCTGCTCGTTCGTGAAGTGACCGCCGCGCGCGTCAAAGAGCACTTCGAGGGCATCTGCAAGGGCGAAGTGGAACGCTTCGAGTTGGCGAACCTCGGCGCGCTCAACTTCCTCTTACACGAATCGCTCGGCGGCGGCGGCACCCTCTCGCTCATGACCGACGCGCAGGGCAAGACCTTCTCCACCGCGCTTCTACGCATGCACATCGAAGTGCCCGACGAAGAAGCGCGCTCGCTCGGAATAAGCTAAGTGACGAGTGCATAAAGCAGCGACGAGTGACAGGTGACGAGTGACAAGTTAAAACAGCAATCGTGTCTTAAGACTTATCCTTAAGACTTGTCCTCGATGTCGTCACACGGCGCGCACGCGAAAGTCATAAACGACGGACACACTTTTAACTCGTTCTTGCTCGTCACTCGTCACTTGTCACTTGTCACTGCCTTCTTATGAGTCGTGAAGCCGTCAGCACCATTCCCGGCATCCGCCACGATTACGCGCGGGTGGGCGAGGTGCGCTTGCATTACGCGGAAGCGGAAGCCGGTCGCAGGAGCGGGCGTCTGGTGCTCTTGCTGCACGGGTTTCCCGAATGCTGGTATTCGTGGCGACATCAATTGACCGCGCTCGGCACACGCTTCCACGTCGTCGCGCCTGACTTGCGCGGCTACAATTTGAGCGACAAGCCCGCGCGCGTGGAAGATTACCGTTTGGAGAAGTTGGTGGGCGACGTGCTCGGCCTGATCGAGCATTTCGGCGCGCGGGATGCAGCGGTCGTCGGCCACGATTGGGGCGCGGCGATAGCGTGGGAGATCGCCGCACGCCATCCCGAACGCGTGCGGAAAGTCGCGGCATTGCAAGTGCCGCCGCTGCCGGTCTGGTTCGCCAACATGACGCTCAAGCAAGCCTTGAGCAGTTGGTACATGTTCTTCTTCCAGCTTCCCTATCTGCCCGAATGGCGGCTCGGCCTGAATGATCTCGGCGGACTCGACGGGATATTGAAAAAGAGTTCGCGCCCCGGCACCTTCACCGACACAGACATCGCAGTCTATAAGAACGCGCTCCGGCAAAAAGACTCGCGCACCGACACCACCGCCCTCACCGCCGCGATCAACTACTATCGCGCCAACCTCTTCTCTAATGTTTCGCGCTTCGGTGGCGGTGCGAAAGGCCGGGATGCGCGCATCCGCGTCCCCACTCTCTTCATCTATGGCGAACGCGATTTTGCCATCGTGCCTGAAACCGTGCGCGATGTCGGCAAGCACATCAATGCGCCTTACCGTGAACTCCGGCTCGCCAACAGCAATCATTGGGTGCAGCAGGAATCGCCCGCGGAGGTGAACGCCGCGCTCCTCGATTTTCTCGAATCATAAAAAACGGAGTCGTGTCCGGTCGCAACCCACAGGCGACGCGCTGCAAGGCAGACGGAGAGAGTATGGTTAGAGGGTCGCAGGCCAAGTAGAAAGAGTATGAACGAGCAGCAGGCAGAACTGATCTACACGGTGGAAGGCGCGGTTGCGCTCCTGACGCTCAACCGCCCGGACAAACGCAACGCCTTAAACGATGCGCTCATCGGCGAATTGAAAGACGCCCTGCGGCGTGCTGACGCGAGCGAAGCCGTGCGCGTCGTCGTCATCACGGGCGCGGGCGCAGACTTCTGTTCGGGCGCAGACCTCTCCGCGCTCCAAAAAATTTCCGAAAGCTCGATCACGGAAAATCTCGAAGATGCGCAGTCGCTCGCGGAATTGTTCGCGCTCATGCGACGCGTGCGCGTGCCGGTTGTGGCCGCCGTGCGTGGTCGTGCGCTGGCGGGCGGTTGCGGTCTGGCGACCGCCTGCGATCTCGTGCTCGCCACGCGTTCCGCGCGCTTCGGCTACCCGGAAGTGAAGATCGGTTTCGTGCCCGCGATGGTCATGGCAATCCTGCGCCGTAACGTCTCCGAAAAGCGCGCCTTCGAACTTATCACGCGCGGCGCGGAGATCAGCGCGGAAGAGGCGGCCTCGTTCGGCCTCGTCAATCACGTCTTTGCAGATGAGAGTTTTGAGACGGAAGTGGAAAAGTACATCGCCGGATTCGAGCGCGTGAGCCGCTCCGCCGTGATGCTCACCAAGCGCCTTCTCTATCACATGGACGGCATGACCTTCGACGCCGCCCTCCAATCCGGCGCAGACCTGAACGCCATCGCACGCATGACCGAAGACTGCCAGCAGGGCATCGCGCGCTTTCTCAAAAAGTAGATCGCGCAGCCCGGGTTAAGTTTAAGGCCAGCGGAGCAGGTAGTCGCGGAGTGTTTGATACATGCTCTCGAAGGAGTCTGCGCAAAAGAGAACCGGTTGGTAGTTGGTCGGGTCGAACTCCTGACGCGCCGCCGCAGCCAGATCGAGCGGGCGCAGCTCAGCCTCTTTCAACGCTTCCAATTCTCCCGCCGACGAGACGAGTCCTGTTCCATAGGCTTTCACCTCGCCCGCTTCCCGGACCACTCCGAACTCGATAGTGAACCAGTAAACTCGCGCCAGACGTTCGAGGTCTTCCGCCCTGCGCGTTCGTTTGACGGCTGCGCCGACGAGACGGTTGAGTTCGGCCAGAGGCGGGCTGGCTAACAGCACGGCGTGGCCGAGCAGTTCGTGCACCACGTCCGGTTCGGGCGTGTAAAGCGGCGTCGAATGATGACGGATGTACTGCGTGGAGAGGAAAACGCCGCTCGCCAGAGTTTCCAAAAAGACGCGCGGCTCGACCAGCCCGCCGACCGGCTCAAGCCGGAAACCGCTGAGGGCTTCGACCTTCGCCGACACTTCGCCCAACTGCGGAATCCGTTCGCGCGGCAACGCCAACCGCTCGACGCATTCAAGGTATTCGGCGCAGGCGTGTCTCAGGTGTTGCGGCCTCAGAACGTCTTGAATAATCTGCCAGAGTTGATGCTCCTCTTTCGTGTAAGGCGCATCGGGAACGGGTGAACCCGGCTGATATTCCAGAGCGATCTGCGCGATGGCATTCCGGCGCGCGCGGTATTCATGATCGCGAAAGCCGGGATGCTCCGGGTCGAGTTTCACCAGTGAACGCGCGCCCTCGTTCGGAGACGAGGGGACGGGCGCGGGCTGCGTGGTCATCTGTTCGTGAATGCTTCTCGCTGACTTTTGTTCCTGTAACATTGTTTCAACTCCGTAAGTGACCGGCGAAATTGGGGGCAAAAAAAAGAACCGGCCACTTGTCCTCCCGCATCGGAAGGAAAGTGGCCGGTTCAAGAAATCCGTCTTCGCTTATGCTACATGCTTAGCACATGCCGACAGCCCTTCGCCGCCCCGTCCCTCCGTCTGGAGAGCGAAACGTAATAGTAATAGTTGCGATAGGAACTGTTCGGTTGCGTCAACATCTTTGTCATCTGCGCCGGAAACTGTGGCGCGTGAAATCTAAAATAAGCGCGCGGCTCAACCGGTGTCAAGGTGTCGCCGTCGTCTGTGCCGGTTTAACCCGAACGCTCCGTAAGAGAGTTTGGTGTGAACTAACGCGCGCCCCGTCTCTCCCGCCATTCATCAAGCGAAGGCTTGCCCGCGCCGTGAAAGAGGAAGAATAGTCCGACGAAGACCATGAGGAGCGCGGGGAAGGTGCGTTGAATCGTGTCGCCGCGATGGGCGATGAAAATGGCCGCGATGAAGTTGACGATAAACGGAATGGAGATGAGACGGACGAACGCGCCGAGCAGGATCAGGATGCCGCAGACGAACTGCGTGTAGGCCGAGAGGAAGGCCGCGAACAACGGGAAGGGCACGCCGCGCGCTTCGAGAAAGTGCGCGAACTCCTGCATCTGCGCGTAGCTGAAAACGTTGTCCTGCACGCCCCAGATGATGAACGAGCCGATGATGAGACGGATGAAGAGCGCGCCATACTCGCGTCGTCGTTTGAAGAATGCGAACTCCAAAAGTTTAGCTGCCATGCTTACTCCGTCTTGAAAGGGATTGAGGCCGGAAACGAACTCGCTTGTGCCGCGTGTCGCTGAACTGCGACGCGCGCCGGGCAGACAGTAGAACGTGTCGAAGCAACGCGGGCGGATGCTACGTCGTGCTTCGTTGTGCGTAAAGTTTTTTGTGACCGGAGGAACGTTCTGCGGGACGAGCCGACGCAGTCCGGGTCGGAAACAACAACAGGCAGGCACCAACGCTAAGACTCAGGCGCAAACGCTAAGACTCTAGCCATCCCGTCTCGCTTGCACGCACGCAGCCCCCGCCAAAGCCAGAGCGCATTCCAGCACAGGCTCACCCAGACGATTCACCAACCCGATCTCATACGCTTCATGCGCCGTGACCCGGCGCGCGGTGGTGAAAATTTCCAGCGCGCGGGTTTGGCCGATGAGTCGCGGGAGGCGTTGCGTGCCGCCCCAACCCGTGATGATGCCGAGACGCGCGCCGGGGTGCGCGAAGACCGCGTCGGGCACGGCGTAGCGCAGACGGCAGGCGAGCGCGAGGTCGAGGCCGCCGCCCATGCAATAGCCGTTGATGGCGGCGATGGTCAGTTGCGGCGCATCAGCTATCTTTTGCATCAGGCTCTGGCCGCGCAGCGCAAACTCCTTCGCCGTTTCAGGGGTGAGCGCGCGCAGTTCGCGTATGTTCGCGCCGGAGGCAAACGAGTCGCCCGTGCCTGTGAAGATGATCGCGGAGATGTCCGCCCGCACGACGAGCGTAGAGACCAGTGCCTCTAATTCTTCGAGCGTGGCGACGGAGAGGGCATTGCGTTCGGCGGGACGATTGAGACGGATGACGACGTGCGAATCGCGCGCTTCGACGACGAGTGCACGCGTCTCGACTGTTGGCTCCTCGTCTGGCATCCGGGTAATGAGAGGGGCGGGGAACTCAGGCGCGCGGCTGGACGTTCTCGCGCAGGAATTTAACGATCTCTTCGGTGGACGTGCCGGGCAGGAAAACTTCGGCCACGCCCATCTCCTTCAGACGCGGCACGTCCTCTCTCGGCACGATGCCGCCGACGAGCACGAGGCAATCGTCCATCCCGCGTTCCTGCAAAAGCTGCACGATGCGCGGGCAGAGCGTGTTGTGCGCGCCGCTCAGGATCGAGACGCCGACCGCATCAACGTCCTCCTGCAAAGCGGCGGCAGCGATCATCTCCGGCGTCTGCCGTAGCCCCGTATAGATGACTTCCATCCCCGCGTCGCGCAGCGCACGCGCGATGATCTTCGCGCCGCGATCATGTCCGTCGAGTCCGGGCTTGGCGACGAGTACTCGAATTTTTCTTTCACTCATAAGAAGACAGTGACAGGTGACGAGCGACAAGTGACGAGCCGGAATCAAGATCAGTTTAAAAACAGGGTTTCTGTTTTAACTTGGCACTCGTCACCTGTCACTCGTCACTGCTTTTAAAATGCAGGCTCTTCGTAGAGGCCGTAAACGTCGCGCAGGGCGTCGCAGATTTCGCCGAGCGTCGAATAGGCGCGGACGGCTTCGATGGTGGCGGGCATCGTGTTGTCGCCTGCTTGCGCCGCGAGTTTCAGTTTTTCGAGAGCGTTTGCCACTGCGCCGTCGTCGCGACGTGTGCGCGCCTGTTCGAGCCGCGCGATCTGGTGCTCGCGGACGGATTCGTCTATGACGAGGATGTCGATCTTGGAATCGTCGTCGTCCATCTGGTACTTATTGACGCCGACGATAGTTTGCTCGCCGCGCTCGACGGCCTTCTGGTATTGATACGCCGACTCCTGAATCTCGCGTTGCGGAAAACCCTTCTCAACCGCCGAAACCATTCCGCCCATCGCATCGATCTTGGCAAAGTAATCGAGCGCGCCGTCTTCCATCTTCTTCGTCAGCGATTCGAGAAAGTATGAGCCGCCGAGCGGGTCAACCGTGTTCACCACGCCCGTCTCTTCGGCGATGATCTGCTGCGTGCGCAGGGCGATGAGCGCGGCCTTGTCGGTCGGAAGCGCGAGGGCTTCGTCGTAAGCGTCCGTGTGGAGACTCTGCGTGCCGCCGAGCACCCCCGCGAGCGCTTGAATGGCGACGCGCACGATGTTGTTCAGAGGTTGCTGCACGGTGAGCGAGACGCCTGCGGTCTGCGTGTGGAAACGCAGTTGCAGCGTGCGCGGGTCTTTCGCCTGAAAGCGTTCGCGCATCATGCGCGACCAGATGCGGCGCGCGGCGCGATACTTCGCAATCTCTTCGAAGAAGTCGTTATGCGCATTGAAGAAGAAAGAGATGCGCGGCACGAACTCGTCCACGTCGAGTCCGGCGTCAACGCCCCACTGGACATACTCGATGCCGTCGCGCAGCGTGAAGGCGAGTTCCTGCATCGCGGTCGAACCCGCCTCGCGGATGTGATAGCCGCTGACTGAAATCGGGTTGTACTTCGGCACATGGCGCGTGCAGAACTCGAAGGTGTCAACGACGAGTTTCATCGCCGGACGGATCGGATAGATCCATTCCTTCTGCGCGATGTACTCCTTGAGGATGTCGTTTTGCAGCGTGCCGGAAATCTTGCGCCAGTCCGCGCCCTGCTTCTCCGCCACCACCAGATACATCGCCAGGAGGACGGACGCGGGCGCATTGATCGTCTGCGAAACCGTAACCTCTTCGAGCGGGATGCCGTCGAAGAGAGTCTCCATGTCGGCGAGCGACGAGACGGCGACGCCGCACTTGCCGACTTCGCCTTCCGAGAGCATCGCGTCGGCGTCGTAGCCCATGAGCGTCGGCAGATCGTAGGCGACGGAGAGGCCGGTCTGTCCCTGCGCCATTAAATATTTGAAGCGCGCGTTTGTCTCCTCGGGCGTCCCGAACCCCGCGAACTGGCGCATAGTCCAGAGCTTGCCGCGATAGCCGGTCGGGTGTATGCCGCGCGTGTAAGGAAACTCGCCGGGGAAGGCTATGTCCTTATCGAAATCGATCCCGCTCGTGTCGGCGGGCGTGTAGAGACGTTCGACCGCATCGAGCGAGACGGTATCAAAACGCTTCTTGCGCTCGGGACGCTTCTGCAAGACGGGCGCGAGCGTCTCATCTTCCCAACGCTCGACGGCAGCCT
>DASWNS010000209.1:0-20525 GCA_036399115.1 Pyrinomonadaceae bacterium
GAGGGTTGAGATTGGTGAGAGGGGTAAACCCGGGGGCGAGGTCTTTCACTTTATCGCGGCCTCACCTGCGGGCATTGAGGGAGAAGTCGGGAGCGGCGAGTTCAAACTTCTGCGCGGCTACATCTTGATGGCGAGATTTGATTGGGCTGTCGTCTACAGGTCAATCGAGAATATTATCAATCATGCACGCGGCTATCGTGACCACAATTGGGACGAGGTGATCGAGTTCTTCAGCCGTTACGGGCGGTATGATTCTGAGGATATACACTCGTAGTCTTCCCACCGGCGCGGGGTTGTACCGGGCATGTCACACCTTCCAAAAACTAGTGAGCACTTCGCGCCGGGAAAGAAAATAAGCCGACGGTCGCAGTCCGCGAGGCTCCCCCAAGCCCCCCGGGCACAATCAACCACCGGCTTATTTTTCGACACCATCCGGACGCGAGACACAACGGCAATTCCGTTCCCCCGAAAGAATCGCTGCTGTCCTGTCTGGTCAAGTTCAGAGTTCCCCCAAACCCTTCACTCGATCCGCCCTGATGGCAAAGAACGCTCTATTTCATTCCACACTATTTTTTCCGACATCACCTACGGCAACAGGTGTGCCACCGTTCCCGCCGCTGTCTGCCATTAACGGGGAGGATAGCGAAAGGGCTGTATTTATCGGCCTCTCTTTATGAGTAGCTGGTGGAGGAATGCGGCTTGCTCAGGGGGAGTCCACATCACGTTGGGCGCATGATACTTTTACAGCCGGACTCGTTTTGACGAGCCGGACGGTATGGATTCGATGCAACATCAGGTTCAAGCATGAAATCAATATTACTGGTTGAAGATTTCGAAGATAGCCGCTACATGATGCGGATGCTGCTGGAGATGAGCGGCTATAGGGTTTTGGAGGCGGCGGACGGACGCCGCGCCGTAGAACTGGCGAGGGAAGAGTGCCCCGACCTCGTCCTGATGGATTTGAGTCTGCCGGTTCTGGACGGCCTCAGCGCGACACGCGAGATCCGCCGGATGGACAACATCAGCAATCTGCCTGTCATCGCCCTCACCGCCCACGGGACGGAGGAGTTTCAGGATGCAGCGCTCACGGCAGGCTGCGACGAGTTCGTGACCAAGCCTATTGATTTCGATCTGTTGGAGTCGGTCATCCGTGAGCAACTCGGCAAGCGGGGCACGCGAGCGTGTGGCAGCGTCAGCCCGTTCATGGAGAACACGAACCGTGTGAGCCACCTTTCCCACAAACCCACCCGAAGCCCCGAATATTGAGACAGGCAGGAATCAAGTGGTCAGTGTTGGATACATGGTCGGGGATTCTTCCACATCTTTAATTCACCAGATATGTTCCGGGGCGAAGTTCTGAAACACGGAGGTAGAACATGCGCGCGATCTGGAATAATGCAGTGCTGGCCGAGAGTGATGACACGGTGATAGTTGAAGGAAACCACTACTTCCCGCCCGATTCGATTCGCAGCGAGTTCTTACGCCCGAGTGCCACGCACACGACCTGCCCTTGGAAAGGGGAGGCGAGTTATTACGACGTGGTGGCGGGCGGAGAGGTGAACAGAGACGCCGCGTGGTATTACCCGGAGGTGAAAGAGGCTGCGGCTGAGATCAAGGGGCGCGTAGCCTTTTGGAAAGGCGTGAGAGTCGAATAGCAAGCCGCGCCGCGAGAGGCTTCGGCGCGGTTGCTTAGACCGCAACCGCCGAGCGCGTGGGATGCTATCGCCTTGCGGCGTTCGATGGGCTACGTGATTCAAGAGGCCGGGCTGTTCCCGCACTTCAACGTGGAGCGCAACGTCGCGCTCGTGCCCGCGCGAATTGTCGGGCGGGCAGAGACAGCGCGTCGGAGTGGCGCGCGCTCTCGCCGCCGATCCACCCCTCTTGCTTATGGATGAGCCTTTCGGCGCGCTCGATCCGTTGACACGCGCCGCGCTCCAAAACGAGTTCGCGCAGTTACGCGCGCGTCTGGATAAGACCGTCATCCTCGTCACACACGACGTGCGCGAAGCGCTCCGCCTCGCCACGCGCATCGCGCTCATGCGGGAAGGGCAAATCGTCCTGCTCGCAACGCCGGAGGAGTTTATGCGGACGGACGAACCACTCGCGCGCGCTTACCTTGAGACGTTACAATTTGAAGATCATTCGCCGCACACGGACGCGGAAGATACCGGCTGAATCCCGTTTAAGCGTCTCTCATGAATCTCAACGAGTTCATCAAGGGCAACTGGCGCGAGGTGTCGGCGGCCACGGGCGAGCACCTCTTTATCGTGCTTGTCTCGATAGTGCTCGCCATCATCATCGGCATCCCTCTGGGGATTCTCGTCGCCGCGCTGCGTCGTCTCGTCGGCTCGATCACGACCGACGAGATGCGCCTTCTAAATTACGAAGTTGACGGGCGCAGACGCGCCATCCCCGATGTCGTGCGCGAGTGGAGACAGCGCGAAGGACTCTGAATGCGCCCGTTCAAATCAGAGCTACATGAACCGTTCTTACCGACCGTTCGCCCTCCGGGAGAGGCACGGCTACCCGGTCAGCGTTTCAATCAACCGTCCGCAAGATCAGTGCGCGACATTGAGCGGGCGGGCGGAAGTGAACTCCGCCTGAGATTAACAGTAGAATGACTTTGCGCGGCGCGAAGCAGGCAACCCCGGTGCAGTATCGCGGCGAGCTTTACGTGTACATAGAGAGCTATGAGATCGCAGTTTAACTTCTTTGATGGCGCGGGCGGCGCGGACGAAACCGTGAAGCATTTCCCGGAGGGCTTCCGCTACCAGCCGGAACTGATCGGCACGACCGTGGAGGATGCGCTTCTCGCGCACGTGCGCGAACTGCCCTTCCGTGAGTTCGAGTTTCACGGCTACAAAGGCAAACGCCGCGTCGTCTCTTTCGGCTGGCGATACGATTTCTCCGCACGTCATCTACAGAAAGCGGACGACATCCCCGAATATCTCCTCTCGCTGCGAGAGGCCGCCGCCGCGTTCGCCGGTCAGCCAGCGGAAGAGTTTCCACATGTGATGGTCACTGAGTACAGCCCCGGCGCGGGGATAGGGTGGCACCGTGATAAGGGCGTCTTCGGGCAGGTGGTTGGTATCTCGCTGCACGCTCCGTGCGTGCTGCGCCTGAGGCGTGCGGTGGGCGAGAAGAAGTGGGAGCGCGTAAACGTGTTGGCCGAGCCGCGCTCCGCCTACTTCCTGAGCGGTCAAGCGCGTTCCGGTTGGGAGCACAGCATCCCGCAGGTAGATGCGCTGCGCTATTCGATCACCTTCCGCACACTGCGCCGAGACTGAGTGATTCGAAGGCCGGTCAGGCTGCTGCCGCGAGCAGTCGGCGGGATGGTCGTTTAAGTAACTTGACCCTTTGCAGATTCCCGTTGAAAGTAGTGCTATATGGGAGCGGGTGCGCGCCGTCGTGCGATGCGTTGCTGCCTATACAACTACCTGCTCAGAACGGGCAGATAGGTCTGCCATGCTCCGACCGCTTCGCTGTACTGCTTCGCCATCACTCTCACGATCTGGTCGATGTGTCCGAGGTCATGTACCACCCATGTCGAGAGCAACTGGCTGAGTGTTACCACTCCGAGTTCGGGATGCATGCCACGCTTCCCTAACATCTCCGGCTTCAAGTTCATTGCCTCCAACTCCTGCAAACTCTCTCCACGGAGTTGCTCGAACCTGTCCAGCAGATCGCTTAAAGATTTACCTCTCGACTTCTCGAACATGGCATAGCGGTTGAATGGTTCAAAAGGGCGACTCTCGCCATACTCCAGAATGAGCCTCGCACGGGGAATCCAATCAGTCTCCTCCCCGTGGACGAGATGACCCACCACATCAAAAGGAGTCCACGTATCAACGCCTTCATTTGCCAGGCTCCACTTTTGAGGGAGGCGGCGCAGCAACGAATTCAAAGTGGCGGGAGTCCGACGGAGAATCTCCGTCGCATGATCAAGTTGGAATTCCATAATTGACTGACCTCGCTAACGTCGGCTTTCATAAAGATAACGCTTATTGACACAGGAAGACAGCCTCCATGTTCGCCATGCCCGCCGCGAGGTTAAACGCTCTGGCAGTCTTGTCGCCAACGCCGTTCCGGTTCGCGTCGGCCATCAACTTCATCATGCCGCTTCCGCTTAGTTGATCTCCAGACACTCGCCTTCAACTTTGCGGCGGACTTCTTGCGCTCATCCGGCGAATCGGAAGGGAAGTTACGCCCGACCTACCGGAGCGCGTCCGATTCTTACGAGGAAATGATAACCATTTAATGCCCCTTGACAATTACCTGCAAGTAAAGTATCTTGATGTCAAGATACTTTACCGATGATGAGCGGCGATGAGCAAAAACAAGATTGATTCACTGAGCGGCGGGAGCGGCGTGCACGTCTGGCTGGTGCTGTGGAAAGCGGCGCAGGCCGTCGAAGCGTACGCCAAAAAGAGCATCGACGGGTCGGGACTGTGCGGCAGCGACTTTGCCGTGCTCGAAGCGTTGCTGCATAAGGGCGAGCTGCCCGTTAACGAGATCGGCAGAAAAGTTCTGTTGACGAGCGGCTCGATCACCGTGGCGATTGACCGGCTCGAAGCTAAAGGGTTAGTTGAGCGGCGTGCCTCTGCCGACGACCGGCGGGCGCGAATCGTCCACCTGACGAGAGAAGGCAGAAAGCTCATTACGCGCGCCTACGCCGGGCACGCTGCCGATATGGAGCGGCTCGCTTCCGGGTTGTCGGCGGGTGAGCGCGAGACGCTCATCGGACTGTTGAAGAAGATCGGCTTCAAGGCGTCGGCAGCGTTGAAACAGAAGTCGGAAGATGCGGCGGGGTGAAGTGGCAACGGAGAATTCCAAAAGGAGGGCTGTGAAAGATGAAAGTGCTTGAGGTGTCGAGAGAGGAAAAAGAGATTCGGGCAAAGGGACGCACGGTGGCAGGCATTGTCAACAGCATAGAGACGCTGGAGGGCGCGGGTTTTCTGGTGCGTCGCCCGTTTCCGAAAGCGTCGTTCTCGGAGTTCGACCCGTTCCTCCTGCTGGACGAGATGGGTCCGATGAAGGTAGCTCCCGGTGAAGCCAAGGGCGCGCCAGACCACCCGCATCGCGGCTTCGAGACGGTGACCTACATGCTGTCGGGCGAGATGGAGCATAAGGACTCGCAGGGGCACGCGGGGAAGTTGAGCGCGGGCGACGTGCAATGGATGACCGCCGGTGCGGGCGTGGTCCATTCGGAGATGCCATCGGCGGAGTTCCAGCGAGCGGGCGGCACGCTGCACGGCTTTCAACTCTGGGTGAACCTGCCCCGGCAGGAGAAGTTGATGCGTCCGCGTTATCAGGAGATACCGTCGGCGAGCATCCCTGCGGCGCGGACGGATGACGGTCTGGTTGCGGTGCGCGTGATCGCGGGTGAGTCGCTCGGGGCGCAAGCCGTGATCGAGACAGTAACCCCGATCATGTACCTGCACTTCACGCTCCAGCCCGGCGGGCGCGTGTCGCAGCCCTTGCCGCAAGGCTACAACGCCTTCGCCTACATCGTGGACGGAGCGGGCTTGTTCGGCGCGGCGGGAGAGCGCGCCGGAGACGGCCAGATGGTGATGTTTGCGTCTGACGGCGACAAGGTAGCGATAGCTAATCCGGCGGGCTCCGGCGCGACGCTCGAACTCTTACTGATCGCCGGGGTTCCTCTGAATGAGCCGGTTGCGCGTTACGGCCCCTTCGTGATGAACACGGAGGAAGAGATTTATCAGGCCGTCGAAGACTTCAGGAGCGGGCGCATGGGCGCGATCAATTTCTGACACGGCAGCCGTAGAGAGACGAACGGCGCAAAAGGAGCAGGCGATATGTCGCAAGTATTGACAAATAATAGTAACGTTCGCGCAGCTTCGGCGGGGCGGATCACGAACGTCGTCCTGTGTGTCTTGCAGGTCGCGCTCGCGTTAATGTTTCTGATGGCGGGCTTCTCGAAACTCGCGGGCGCGGAGCAGATGGTCGGCGTGTACGAGCAGATCGGCACCGGGCAATGGTTCCGCTACGTGACGGGCGGGGTGGAGGTGACCTCGGCAGTGCTGCTGCTCGTGCCGCGCCTGTGCGGCCTCGGCGCGCTGCTGGTAGTGGCGACGATGACGGGCGCGATCTTCACGCACCTGTTCGTGATCGGCGGTAGCCCTTTGATACCGTCGGTGCTGCTCTTCGTCGCTGCCGTCGTGGCGTGGGGGCGGCGTGAGCGCACTTTGAGTCTTCTGTCGTCAGGCAGTTGAGGACGCGGCGAAAGCAACGGGAGGCGAGCGAAGCCTCGTTTCAGGGGCGGCGAGAGACGGGTGAGACGCTGATGAACAGAGACAATTCGCCTGAGCAATCGGGAGCGATGCCCGGCTCGCTCGAAACCGTTATCGTGACGCGCGTGCGCGACCTTGTGAACGGCTTCAAAGTCCGCCGCGTGTTGCCCTCGGCGCGTCGGCGCATGGTTGGTCCCTTCATCTTCTTAGACCAGATGGGTCCGGAGATACTGGGTGCGGGGCGTGGCCTCGACGTTGCACCGCACCCGCACATCGGGCTGGCGACGGTGACATATCTCTTCGAGGGCGAAATCCTGCACCGCGACAGCCTCGGTACTGTCCAACCCATACGCCCCGGCGAGGTCAACTGGATGACCGCAGGCAGCGGCATCGCTCATTCGGAGCGCACGCCGCAGGAGTTGCGACTGTCGGGAACGAAACTCTTCGGCGTCCAGTCGTGGGTTGCGCTGCCACAGGGCGCGGAGGAAACCGCGCCTGCGTTCGTTCATCACGGGGCAGAAGAGTTGCCAATCGTAGAGGGCGAGGGCAAACACGTGCGCCTGATCGCAGGCTCACTCTACGGCGCGCGCTCGCCTATGCAGACGCTCTCTGAGATGTTCTACGCCGACATCACACTGGCGAAGGGCGCACGTCTTCCGGTGTCTGCGGAACAGGAGGAGCGCGCGGTCTATGTCGTCGAAGGTACAGTCGAACTAACGGGCGGCGGAAGATTCGACGCCGGACAACTGCTCGTCTTCAAGCCGGGAGAGGAGATCACGCTGGCGGCGGAGGGGGCTGCACCCGCCCGCTTGGTGTTGCTCGGAGGAGAGCCGATGGACAGCCCGCGCCACATCTGGTGGAATTTTGTTTCGAGTTCGAGCGAGCGGATCGAGCAGGCGAAAGCAGACTGGAAGGCAGGAAGGTTTGCGCCGGTGCCGCAGGAGACGGAGTTCATCCCGCTGCCGGAGTCCCGCCCGGTTGTCGTGCGCTACCCTTAGAACGCTTCCTCGTCGGAGTGTTCTTCGAGTCGCTTTAAAGTAGTCTGGACTGATAGGCGAAGCATGAAGGGAAGCTGAGAGTTGAGGGAGAAGTTATGAGCGAGAACAAGTCCGGCGACATCGCGCCCGCCGCCACACTCAAACGCCTGAGCGAATTGCGCCGTGTGCTGCTGCGCCTGCACAAGGCTCTGCTCGATAGGGAGCGGAGCGTCTACGAGCAGGTACATGGCAGAGTCTCCAGCGGCGAGTTGCTGCAACTCGTCATCCAGCACGATCAGTTCGCGTGGCTCCACGCCATCTCCGAACTGATCGTCCGCACGGATGAGATGCTCGACGCCGACGAACCCCTGACCAACGGCGAAGCGGAATCGCTGCTCTCCAAAGCACGTGGGCTGCTCAAGTTGTCGGAGACGGAGGGCGAGTTCGGGCGAAAGTATTCGGCGGCATTCCAGCGCGACCCCGACACAGTGCTCGCGCACAGGGAGGTCATGCTGATCCTGTCTGCCCGCACATAGTTTTGATGAGCCGGGTCTTGAGGCACGTTTCAGAAGTCGGCCTCAGATGTCAGGAGACTCTTTGCGTGCGACTATGGTTGACCTGTGAATTTTAATTCCGTCGCGGACGCGATTCGTAATACCATTAGACTCTACTGAGCTTGCGATACCGTGTGAGCATATGAAAAGACCGCTTCGGATTCTATTGCAGACCACCATCCCGGCCACGGAAGACGACTGGCACATCGGCAGGTTCTCCCTGCTCCGCGAGCACTTGAGCGAGCTTCGAGACGGGGAAGGGCAGTTGCTCTGTGAAGTCACGGCGCGCGACCGCGAGACGAACGCGGACGGCGACGATGAACTGTTGACCCGCCTCGACACAGCAGGCTTCGACCAACTCTGGCTCTTCGCAGTGGACGCGGGCGACGGGCTGACCGAGAAGGATTGTCAGGGCATCACGCGCTTTCGCCAGCGCGGCGGGGGCGTCCTCTCCACGCGCGATCATCAGGACTTAGGCTCTTCGCTCTGCACGCTCGGCGGCGTCGGGCGCGCACACTTCTTCCACACCAAACATGAAGACCCGGACGAGACGCGACGGGCGCGCGACGACGAGGAGACTAAAGACATCTCCTGGCCTAACTATCATTCCGGCAGCAACGGCGACTATCAACGCATCATCCCCGTCGAGCCTGTACACGAACTCCTGCGCGGCGTTTCATCCCTTTCAGGCCGCGTGGAATATTTCCCGGCGCACCCGCACGAGGGCGGGGTCGGCGTGCCGGAAGGCGAGAGCGAGGCGCGCGTGGTCGCCACGGGCGAGAGCAAGGTCACGAAGCGTCCCTTCAATCTGATCGTCGCCTTCGAGCGAGAGCCGGACAGGCACGGCAACACGCTGGGGCGAGCCATCGCCGAGTCGAGCTTCCATCATTTCGTCGATTACAACTGGGACACTTCAAAGGGCTGCCCGAGCTTTGTCGCGGAGCCGCCGGGCGACGGGATTGAAAGGGAGCCGGAGAAGCTCGAAGACGTGAAGACGTACGTGCGTAACCTCGCGCTGTGGCTCGCCCGTTAAACTCCGGTGCGGGCGTCTGTCCCACGTTTACACGCCTGAGCGCGCCGTTGAAGCCTGCAAAGGGATGAGCGGTCAAGCGCGTTTTCGGGGCGTGCTCACGTCCGTCCGATACCCTCACGTTTGCGGGTCACGTCGAAACACAAGTCAAGAGAAAGGTCACCTCTATGCTAAGACGAATACTTCCTGTTTTCTGCTCGTTGCTGGTTCTGTCTCAGGCGTCGGCCATAGCCGCGAGTTTAGACGATAAGAGGGTTGGCCTTACCGTCCCGGCAGCCCCCTGGATGCTGACGCTCAAGAGCGGTGAGCTTGCGCTTGAACGACAGCAACTCAAGCCTGATGGACGCTCCGGCTATTTCCTGCTGAACGACAAAAAGAACTACATGTATGTCTCATTGTTTATAGAGCCTGCGGAAGAGTGCAAAGACAGCAGATCATGCCGGGACATGGTCTGGAAGGCCGGTAATCCGGCGTGGGAAAATCCGCAGAAGGTTGTCTCATCCAACCTGGGAGATGTCTATTACTTCGAGTTCTTCATGCCCTCTTTCAGAGGCCAGCCCATCGAGCAGCAACACATGTATGCGCAGTTTGTGGTAGACGGTTACTGGGTTGATATGCACATCTCGAAAGTGCTCTACAAGCCGGAAGACCGCAAGCTGTTCGAGCGGATCATCAAATCCGTAAAGTTCGAGCCGAAGAAAGAGGCCGAGTCTCAAAAGTAGTCCGGGCGGCGAAAAAATTTCTTGTCATTCTTTTGTCGTCAAGGTGATAATCGGCGCGCTTCGAGGGTCTGTGCGAAGATGTTCATTTAACCCGCACGGCGTTGATCGTCAGACAGGCAAAAACTTCCATAATATTTGCAAAGCAACCGCCCTAATACCACCACGCGAAAGTGCCGGACGCTGCTCAGGGTTCTCCTGCTCGGGGCGAGTCTCGCCTGCTTGACGCCGCACGCGCACGGCGGGACGACGGCGACGCCTTCCGCGCCCGCGCTCCGCCTGCCGGACTTTCATGCAGAGACGTGGACGACCGAACAGGGCTTGCCCGGCGACACCGTCCGTGCGGTGCAACAGACGCGCGACGGCTATCTCTGGATCGCGACGCAAGGCGGGCTGGCGCGTTTCGACGGCGTGCGCTTTCAGGTCTTCAACCAGCAGAACGTCGAAGAGTTTCGCACGAACGAGTGCTCCGAGTTGCTGGAAGACCGCGCCGGTCAACTCTGGATCGGGACGGTCGGCGGCGGCCTCCTGCGTTACGCGGCGGGGAAGTTCACGGCCTACGGGCGAGCCGAAGGGCTGCCCACCGATGTCGTGATCCGTCTCTTTGAAGACCGCGCGGGTCGCCTCTGGATCACTTCTTACGAGAGCCTCACGCTGTTCGACGGGAACAGTTTCAAGACCTTCAACACATCCGACGGCGGGCGCAACGTCTATGCCATTCCGTTCTACGAAGACGAGGCAGGACGCGTCTGGTTCTTCAACTCGCGCGGCTCAAGCTTCGTCAACAGTTCCACGCTCGGTTTCTATCTGGACGGGCGTTTGCACACGGGCGAAGCGGCGGCGCGCCTCTTCCCGCGCAAGCTCGCGGTAAACTCCGGCGGCCTCCCCGTGCGCGATGCTTTATGGGCGCACTCGCCGGAGTCGTTGACGCTCACGCGCCAGCCCTTTGCGGCGGGCGACGCGCCGCAGGCGCAGTTGAAATACGGAGCGGGCAACACGCCCGCACGCGCTTACGAAGACGCGCAGGGTCGCCTCTGGATCGTAACCACCCTGCAAGAGCTATTTCTTCTGAGTGAGGGCGGACTCCGGCGCGTAACCTCGAACGCACCGTCGCGCGGCACGATCAACGCCCTCCACGCAGACCGCGAAGGCAACCTCTGGATGGGCACAAACAACGGCCTGACGAGGCTCAAAGCGCAGTCCTTCGCCGCTTACACGACAGCCGACGGGCTGGCGCAGGAGTCGCCCTGGACCATCTACGAAGACAGTCGCGGCGCGCTCTGGGTCGGTACGAGCGCGGGGTTGAACCGTTGGCGCGCGGATGGCAGGTTCGACACCTACACGACGCGCGACGGGATGGCCGGGAGCGCGGTCGTGAGCATCGCGGAGGACGCAACCGGGCGACTCTGGTTCGGCTCGACCGACGGGCTGACGAGTTACAACGAAGGGCGTTTCGAAGCCTACGCCCGACGCGAAGGCTTGCTCAACGAGAACGTGCGCAGCGTCTACGTAGACCGGCGTGGGAGGCTCTGGGTCGGCACGGTCGGCGGGCTGCATCTCTTCGAGGCGGGACGCTTCAAGCCCTACACCACCGCCGACGGGCTGGCGCACAACAGCATCCTCTTCATCTACGAAGATGCGAGCGGTTCGCTCTGGTTCGGCACGCCGAACGGCCTGAACCGCTGGCGCGACGAACGCTTCGAAACGTTCACCACAAAGGACGGCCTCGCGTCGAATATCGTCCTCGGCATGCATGAGACGAGCGACGGCGCGCTCTGGTTGGGCACGCTCGGCGGCGGGCTGGCGCGCTTCAAGGAGGGCAGATTCAAGTCCATCACCTCTGCGGCGGGGCTGGGCGACGACACCATTACGCGCGTGCTCGAAGACGGCGCGGGCAACTTCTGGATGGGCAGCACGCGCGGCGTGTTGCGCGCGAGCGTGAAAGATTTGAACGACTACGCGGACGAGCGCACGCGTTCGGTAACCTGCGTCGCCTACAGCAAGGCCGACGGGATGCCTTCGATTGATTGCAGCGGCGGCACGCAACCCGCCGGATGGCGCACGCGCGCCGGGACGCTCTGGTTTCCGACGGCGCAGGGCATCGCCGTGATCGATCCGGCGCGGCTCGTGCGCAACGAAGTTCCGCCGCCCGTCGTCATCGAGAATCTCGTCGTTGATCGCGCCCCGGTCACGCTGGCGGATGGCCTGCGTTTGCCGCGCGGGAGTCGCAGCGTCGAGGTTCATTTCACGGCACTGAGTTTCGTCGATCCGTCGAAGGTCAGGTTTCGCTACATGCTCGAAGGCTTCGACCGCGATTGGGTGGAGGCGGGCGCGCGGCGCGATGCCTTCTATACGAATCTGCCGCCGGGCAGCTATCGCTTCCGCGTCCTTGCCGCCAACAACGACGGCGTGTGGAGCGAAGGCGGCGCAACGCTCGCCTTCACTCTCCCGCCCTATTTCTACCAGACGCGCTGGTTCTACCTCGTCGCCGCCATGCTGACCGCTGCCGCGATGTGGGGCGTCTATCAAATGCGCGTGCGGCAGTTGAAACGCGAGTTCACCGCCGTACTGGAAGAGCGCAACCGCATCGCGCGCGAACTGCACGACTCGCTCGCACAGGGCTTCACGAGCATCTCGATCCATCTCGAAGCCGTGAGCGCGAAGATGGGCGCGCCGCACGATGCCGCACGCGAGCATCTCAATCAGGCACGCCTGCTCGTGCGCAGCAGCCTCGCGGAAGCGCGGCGCACCGTGCGCGATCTGCGTTCGGAGTTGTTGGAGGCGGGCGATCTCGCCGCCGCGCTCTCGCAGGTCGCAGGACAGTTGACCGCCGGAACCAACGTTTCGACGCAGGTGACCGTTACCGGCGCGACGCGCCAACTGCCGGAGCGGGTTGAGAGCAATCTGCTGCGCGTCGGGCAAGAGGCTTTGACGAACGCGGTGCGCCACGCGGGCGCGCGCACCGTGCGTGCGCGACTCGAATACGGCGGCGGTCAGGTGAGACTTCGCATCGAAGACGACGGGCACGGCTTCGACGTACACACGACCGACGCGGCGGCGAACGGCGGCGGCTTCGGCCTGCGCGGGATGCGCGAGCGGCTCACGCAGATCGGCGGCACGCTCTCGGTCGAGAGCCTTCCGGGGCGCGGCACGGAGATCACGGCCACCGTCCCGCTCGGCGAAAACGGGAACGGCGAGTGAAGCATTAACTTGCAGGCGCAGAGGGTTCGAGTAAGAGATCGAGTTTTGAGATCAACTATGACGGAACAGACTAACGCGGGCGGACAGATTCGCATTCTCATCGCAGACGATCACCCGTTCTTTCTCGACGGGTTATCGGCCAACCTCGAAGCCGAGCCGGACATGAAGGTCGTCGCGCGCGCGGCGGACGGGCGGCAGGCCGTCGAGTTGTCCCGCGAGCACGCGCCGGACGTGATTCTGATCGATCTCAGGATGCCTGTGTTGAACGGCGTCGAGGCGATCCGCGAGATCGTCGCCTGTTCACCCGCGAGCCGCATCATCGTGCTCACCACCTACGACGGCGACGAAGACATTCACCGCGCGCTCAAGGCCGGGGCGAAGTCCTACCTGCTCAAAGACGTGTTCCGCGAAGAGTTGCTGGCGGCCATCCGCGAAGTGCATAGCGGGCGGCGTCACATCCCGGCGCAAGTGGCGGGGCGTTTGGCCGAGCGCGCCTTCGCAGACGAGTTGACCGAGCGCGAGCGCGAAGTGCTGCGACTCATCGCGGGCGGCAAGTCGAACCGCGAGATCGGCATCGCGCTCTCCATCGCCGAAGGCACGGTCAAAGCGCACGTCAACAACATCCTTAACAAGCTCAACGCCAACGACCGCACGCAGGCCGCGATGATTGCGCTCCAACGCGGCCTCTTCCGCTTCGACTAACCCGCCGCCCCACGCACCCCGCGACTATATCTAAAGTTTACCCGCGCGTAGGACTTTTGCCCGATGCGGAACTCTCCGCCTGCCAACTACAATCCGGGACGTTGAACATCATCTCCCCCACACGTCAATGCAAGACCCGGAGGAAATCGGTTTGTCTACACGTCTCATCTCTTCCCGCGCGGGTCTGCTCAAAGTCAACCGCCCGCGCAGCCAGCACGCGCGCCTGCTGGAACTACTCTATCTCGCCTGCGCGCTCCTGCTCGGCGCGCTGCTCGCTGCGACAACTCTCTCCGCCGCGCCTCTCCGACGGGCGCACACGCGCCCGCATGACGAACACGTCCGACAACGCGCAGCAACGATGCCGCGTGTCGTTCATCCCGCAACGCGCGCTGGCGTCGCGGAGTTCGACTCGAAGTGAGAGATCGTCCGTCCGCATTGTGAGAGAGCGTCCGTCCAAATCTACTTGTCAAACCAAATCTACTTGTCGAAGTCTTCTTCAAAGGAGTCAGAAATCTTGAATCGAATTAAGAAGTCCCTCACCCTTGTTTTGCTCGCGTTGTCTCTTGTCGCCCTCTTCGCTGCCGTCAATCGCACGGGTTCGGCGCAGTCGGCAGGTGAAGGTGAACGGCTGAAACTGCGCGGGCAGGAGGCGTTTGAGTTTCTCAAAGAGAACGAGATGCGAGAGCCTCTAGCGGCGGCGACGGGGGCGTTTGTGCAACAGTCGCGCCTGCTCGCCGCCGACGGCGCGAGCCAGGACAACATGGGCTTTAGCGTCGCCATCAGCGGCGACACGGCGGTCGTCGGCGCGCCCGCCGATGCCATCAACGGGAAGAACCGTCAAGGCTCCGCTTACGTCTACGTGCGCAGCGGTTCGAACTGGACGCAGCAGCAGAAACTCACGTCATCAGACGGCGCGGCGAACGACGAGTTCGGCTATTCGGTCGGCATCGTGGGCGATACCATCGCCATCGGCAGGCACAACACGCAGACGGGCGTGAACCGCACGCGCGGCGCGGTCTACGTCTTCAAGCGCACCGGCGCGACGTGGTCGGAGCAGCAAATTTTGACTTCGAACGACGGCGTCGAAGGCGACATCTTCGGCACGAGCCTCGCGCTTGAGAACGACACGCTCATCGTCGGCGCGCAGCAAAAGATGATCGGCTCGAACTTCTTTCAGGGCGCGGCCTACGTCTTCACACGCAGCAGCGCGAGCACGAGCTTTGCGCAACAGGCGAGACTCACGGCAGACGACGGCGGCTTCGCGGAATTCTTCGGCTACTCTGTGGCCGTCTCCGGCGACACGGCCATCGTCGGCGCAACCGGCCTCGCGGGTGGGGACGCAGCGAGCGGGCGCGGGCGGGCTTACGTCTACGTGCGCAGCGGTTCGAACTGGACCCAGCAGCAAAAACTTCTGGCTTCGGACGGCGCATCCGGCGACGCCTTCGGCTACTCGGTCGGCGTCTCCGCCGACACGGCCATCATCGGCGCGCGCGCAGACGTGGTCGGCTCAGCGGGGGAAGTCGGCTCGGCCTACGTCTTCACGCGCGCGGGCAACGTCTGGACTGAACAGCAGAAACTCACCGCCGCCGAGACTACTCCGCGCAACGACTTCTTCGGCAACAGCGTCGCCATCAACGGCGACACCGTCGTTATCGGCTCGCCCGCGCACGAGTTCCTGTCGGGCGTCGCCAATCACGGCGCAGTCTATGTCTTCACCCGCACGGGCGCGCTCTGGACGCGCCAGCAGAAACTCGTCCACACGGATGTGGGCGCGGACGCGCTCGGCCAATCGGTCGCCTTCGACGGCACTTCCATCATCGGCGGCGCGCCCTCCAAGAACAGCGCGCGCGGCGCGGCCTACGTCTTCGCGCGCGAGCCGGTTGACCCGAACCGCATCAACGGCGCGCAGACCGGGCAGGGGAGTTTCTTCGGTCGCAACGTTGATATAGACGGCGACACGGCCATCGTCAGCGCGGATAACGACAGCATCGACGGCACGTTCAACGGCACGAGAACGGGCGCGGCCTACATCTTCACGCGCACGGGCGCGACGTGGACGCAACAGGCGCGGCTCGTGCCGCCCGACGGCGCGAGCGGCGACGATTTCGGTTGGGACGTGAGCGTCTCCGGCGACACGGCCATCGTCGGGGCTTTCGACCACAAGGTCGGCGCGAACGGCAGTCAGGGCGCGGCCTACGTCTTCACGCGCGCAGGCAGCGTGTGGAGCTTCCAGCAAAAACTGACGACGAACGACGGCAGCGCCGGTGATTCATTCGGCTATAGCATCGGGCTTGACGGCGACACGGCGGTGATCAGCGCAGTGGGCGACGACATCCTCGCGGCGAACGACAATCGCGGCTCCGCCTACGTCTTCACACGCACGGGCACGACTTGGACGCAGCAGGCGAAGCTGACGGCTCCTGCCGACAAACCCGGCGGCAGTTTCGGCGTGGACGTGGCCGTCTCCGGCGACACGGTCATCGCCGGGCACTCTCTGGAAACCATCGACGCAACACCCAATCGCGGCGCGGCTTACGTCTTCACACGCACGGGGACGACCTGGACTGAGCAACAGCGGCTCTTCACGGCGACGGGCGAGAACGGCGACGGCTTCGGCGTCGGCGTCTCAATCGACGGCGAAACGTTGGTGGTCGGCGCGGCGGGCTTCAGCGCGGTCGGCAACAAGGGCACGGCCTACGTCTACGTGCGCGCCAACTCTGTATGGACGCCGCAACAACAACTGCTGTCGAACGACCTCGACTTCAGCGACCAGTTGGGCAAGGTTGTTGACATCAGCGGCGACACGATCATCCTCGGCGCGTTCGGCAAACAGATCGGCAATGAGAATTCCAATCAAGGCGCGGCCTACATCTTCAAGCGCGCGGGCAGTGCTTGGACGCAGACGCAAAAGCTGTTCGCCTCAGACGGCTCGCAGGCAGACTTCTTCGGCGTCAGCGTCGCCGTCTCCGGCGACTACGCCATAGCGGGTGCGCACGGCGACGATGTCGAGGGCAGGCAGGAGCAAGGCTCCGCCTACATCTTCGCGCTCGGCGCGGTCAATCCCACGCCAACCCCGACGCCAACGCCAACGGCCACACCAACTCCGACGCCAACTCCTACAGCGACGCCGACACCAACACCGACACCAACTCCGACGCCGACTCCTACTCCGACACCAACTCCAACTCCGTCGCCGACCCCGACGACGGCGAGCGTGCAGTTCAGCGCGGCGAGTTACGAGTTCAACGAGAGCACGGAGAGCGCGTCCATCACCATCACGAGAAGCGGCGACACGACGGGCGCGGCGTCCGTCGAGTTGCGCACGATTGACGATCCGGCGGCTGTGCCGTGCGACCCGACGATCAAGCGTCCCGACGGCTCTTCATACCCGCAGGGCGCGGCCTATGCGCGCTGCGACTACTCGACGACTATCGAAACCGTCTCATGGGCGGCGGGCGACGCGCAGCCGAAACAGGTTGCCATCCCGCTCATCAACGACGGGCACGTCGAAGGGGCTGAGCAGGTTGAACTGCAACTCGTAGGCGTGCAGGGCGCGAACGCGGGCGCGCCCGCCAACGCCACGCTCGTCATCCTCGATAACGACACGGCGCAGTCCGCCAACCCGATCTTTACCACGCCCTTCTTCGTGCGCGTGCACTATCTGGACTTCCTCTCGCGCGAGCCTGAGCCGAACGAACCGTGGAGCGCCATCCTCAACAATTGCGCGAACGTCAACAACGACCCGACGTGCGACCGCCTGCTCGTCTCGCAATCGTTCCTCGGTTCGCTGGAGTTTCAACTGAAAGGCCTCTACGTCTTCAACTTCTACAAGGTGGCCTTCAACCGCCTGCCCGGCTACGAAGAGATCATCCCGGACATGAGGAGCGTCAGCGGACGGACGGCGGAAGAGGTTTACGCCAAGCGCGCCGCGCTGCCCATCGCTTTCACCACGCGGCAGGAGTTTCGCGGACTCTACGACGCGCTGAGCAATCAACAGTACGTAGACGCGCTGTTGAACCGCTACGCCATCCAGTCGATCAACACGCCCGACCCGTCCAACCCCGAAGGCGGGACGAAACTGACGCTGACGCGTGCCGCGCTGGTCGCACGTCTCGACACGTCGCAGGGTGCGCAGGCGTTGACCAGAGCGCAAGTGCTGAGAGCGGTCGTGGAGTCGGACGAGGTGAGAGCGGCGGAGCACAATCGCGCCTTCGTCGCCATGCAATACTATGGTTATTTGAGACGCACGCCCGAGCCAGCCGGGTACGACGCGTGGTTGAAGGTCATCAACGACAACCCGCAGAACCTGCGCCTGATGGTCAACGGTTTTATGAACTCCATCGAATATCGTCTGAGGTTCGGCGCTCCGTAAAGCTCTGGAAGAAGTGTAGCTCGGAGCGGAGGCCACTTGAGGCATTTAAGTCTCAAGTGGCCTCTCTCTTTTGCGCCGTAGAAGACGCGCACAGGCGTCTGGCCGTGCCCCCGCCCCGGTCGCTGAAGTCCATCTTTTAGAAAATTATTGAAACAAACCTTCTGCCGGTGGTGTTCTAATCCTTGAGGGGCGAAAACTCTGCGGCCTGTCTTTCCATGCCGTGCAATGTAGTTGCCGCCTGAATATACTGTCACAAAATATCGTGCCCGGTGTTGCCTGTGTGGAAAACTTCGATTCCGTCAATCTGAAAATATGCTTAAAAAATTAGAACCCGGTTGCTCGCACGGCAAGGTCTTAAAGAGCTTCGATAACGCGGGTTTTATCATGAGTGAGATCGCGTATTCGGCGCGGGGCAGGCTCTCGGAACATTCCCACGAGCATGCTCATTTCTGTTTTGTCCTGCAAGGCACCTACATCGAATCTGATAACAAACAGGAGATAGAATGTAAGCCGCTCACCTTAACCTTCCGGCCACCGGGAGAACTTCATAAAGATAAATTTCATAACCAGGAAGTACGAGTTTTCACTATCGAAATTCCCCCGCGCTGGATCGAGAGGCTGCAACAGGATTCGATATATTTAGGTAGTTCGAGCAATTTTCAGGGCGGCGTTATCTCAAGGCTCTCTCAGCGTCTGGTCAGAGAGGTTCAGCGTATGGACACCGCCGCCAGTTTGATCATTGAAGGTTTGACGCTGGAAATAATGGCCGAAACCGCACGCCACTCCGCACAAAATGTCGAACGAACAGTTCCCTACTGGCTCAAACAAGCGAAGGATTTAATCCATGCGCGTTTCGCTGAAAATTTAACGCTCGAACAGATCGCGTCGGAAGTCGGCGTCCATCCGATTCACCTCGCCAGTGTGTTCCGGCAAAAGTACCTGTGCACGGTGGGTGAGTATATACGCGGGTTGCGGATCGAATATGCCTGCCGGGAAATAGAGAGAGGCGAACTGCCGCTGGCGTTGATCGCGCTGGAAGCGGGCTTTGCCAATCAAGGCCACTTTTCCAGCACGTTCAAACGTCTCACAGGCTTCACGCCCGTCGCATATCGAAATTCTTTCCGCCAATCTTAAGCAAAGATAAAAAGTCTTAAGTTTTCGTAAGACAGGCAGGTTGAAGCGATTCAGAATGGGACCCAGGAGCGTCCGTCTCAAACTAACTAACTGCGGTTTGCCTCGAAAAAGGAGATCAGATGAGATTGGTGAGAAATATTTTCAACTGCTGTCTGGCCTCTGTGCTGCTGCTGTCTCTCTCGGTCGCGACGGCACACGCGGAAGTTATTGCGATCAAAGCCGGAAAGCTGTTGAACCCGGAGGCGGGCACGACGGCTTCGAACCAGATCATTCTGGTCGAAGATAGAGTCATCAAGTCGATAGGCGGCAACATCACGATCCCTTTGGGCGCGACTGTCATAGACCTTTCCAGATATACAGTCCTGCCCGGCCTGTTCGATGCACATTCGCATCTCTGTTTCAACGTCAGGTCAGGGCAGGAGCAACTAGCCAACACGCTAGCGAGTCCCACCGCTTACCGTGCGATTCAGGGAGTGGCGAACGCGCGCGCGATGCTCGACGCCGGTTTCACCACCGTCCGCGACGTGGGGAATAACGGCAATTATTGCGATACATCTCTGCGCGTGGCGATAGACAGGGAGATCGTTCCGGGGCCGACGATGATCAATTCCGGGCGCATCATCGCGCCTTTCGGCGGGCAATTTCAGATTCAACCGGAACGGCGCGGGCTGTCGGAACCCGAATACTTTTTCGCCGACACGAAGGATGAACTCAAGAAAGCCATACGCGAAAACATCCACTACGGCGCGCGTGTGATCAAAATAGTCGTCGATGACCAACCATATATCTACTCGGTTGACGACATAAAATTTGTTGTCGAAGAGGCGCGCAACGCCGGGTTAAAAGTTGCCGCTCACTGCGGAACTGAGCGCGGCGCGCGCAACGCTGCCGAAGCCGGAGTCGCGTCCATCGAACACGGGATTCAGATGTCGGATGAGACGTTGCAGCTAGCCAAGCGAAACAATGTGGTGCTCGTCGGCACGGAGTTTACTGTCAAACTGAGCGAGTATTTAGGGCTGCCTCCCGATCAAGCCAAAGCGTTTCATGCTAACTACGTTGACCGCCTGAAGCGTGCCTACAAAATAGGCGTGCCGATGGTTTTCGGCTCGGATGCGTTCTTCGACGTTGAAGAAAATCGTGCGGAGCAGGCGCTTTCCGTCATTGATAGTTTCGTCGAAGCCGGAGTGGCGAATAAAGACCTGCTTCGTTATATGACGACAGACGCGGCGCGCTTGCTCGGAGTTGAATCGAGGCGCGGAGCGATCAAAGTAGGCTTGCGAGCCGACATTATCGCCACAACGGAGAACCCGCTCGATAACATTCTGACGCTCAAAAAAGTCGCTTTCGTCATGAAGAACGGCAAGGTTTTCAGAAGCCCGCTCAAGTAGCCGGAGTCCACTCGTAGGCCGACCCGCTAACCCGGCTTCACTTTTGAACCCACCGGAGAACAGGCAGAAGAAGTCTGGTCAGCACGGCTTCCGGCCTCTGCTGATCTCCAGAGTTGAACGGGGCTTCACGCTGGTTGTTATCAGTCGCAAGCGGAGATTAGCGAGCGCAGTATTTGCGGAAGAGAAGAGGCCGCCTG
>DASWNS010000210.1:0-4809 GCA_036399115.1 Pyrinomonadaceae bacterium
ACGCGACTCTCTATCACGTAGACTTCGCAGACGACGAGCGCGGCTGGGCGGTCGGCGAACGCGGCACGATCCTGCGCACCGTGAACGGCGGCGAGACGTGGAGCAGCGTGAGCGTGCCCGGTGTGCAACGCACGACGCTCCTCAGCGTGCGCTTCGCGGGCGAGGATGACGGCTGGATCGTCGGGCGCGGCGGCGTCATCCTGCGCACGGAGGACGGCGGGCGCACGTGGCTGCGGCAGGAGAGCGGCACGAAACAGAACCTCTATGCACTCTTCGTCAACAAGAAACAGAATTGGGCGGTCGGCGGCGACGGCATGGTCTTGCGTTACGAGCGGTAGCGGAGCAGTGACAAGTGACAAGTGATGGCTGAGAAGTGACGAGATAAAGAGAAGCGTGGGAAATGAAGGAGTGTGCGATGTTGAAAGACGCGCTCGAAGATTTCCGGCGCACGATTGAGACGAACGCCGCGCGTCTACACGCCTTGAGCGAAGCGGAGACGCGACGTGCGCGCGGCGAAGCCGGGGACGGCTGGACGCCGAAACAGATCGCCGGCCATCTGATAGACTCGGCTTCAAACAATCACGGTCGAGTAGAGACTAAAGCCAAAGCCGCGAAGGGCGGCGTCGGTCGCACCTTCGCGGCTTTGGCTGAGCATCAATGCGCGGCTGTCACACGGCACGCGCGTCGCCTCACTTCTTGCCTTGAATCTCCCTGAGCAGTTCCTCCCGAAAGTAGCCGACGGGGATCGTGCCCTGTTTCATAAAGAGGATATGAAAATCTTTGGGCGCAAAGCGTTCGCCTAGAGACTGCGCTGCGTCTTTGCGCAGGGCGAAGATTTGATCTTTGCCGAGGCGATAGGTGATGGCCTGCGTCGGCCACTTGGAATAACGAAAGATGGCGGCTTCGGCGGTCTTGCAACTCGCGCGCTTGGCCGGAGTCTGCGCCGGATTAGACTCGCGGCACGAACCGGGTTGGAAGTCCACGATCTGCGAGAAGAGATCGACGGCTTCGTCGTAAGTCATGCGCCCGGTGTGGATGCCTGTATCGACGCGCACGCGCAGGTCGCGATAGAGTTTGCCTTTGAGTTGATAGAGGCGTTCCTCTGGCGAGTAGAAGCCCGCCGCGTAGCCGGGCTGCGGTTCGGCCATGAGGGCTTCGGAGTAGAGCGCCCAGCCTTCGGAGGCCATCGAATCCTGCCACATCGAAGACGAGTCTTCGACCGCGCCGGGCGTGAGCCAGCGCACGGGCGCGATCCCTTCGCGATACTGCGTCATCACCTTGTAATGCCAATCGTGGCCGGGGAAGCCTTCGTGCGCGGAGAGGTCTGCGAGCGAAGCGCGGTTGTTCTCTCTGAGCGCGGCCTCGTCGTTCGTGCCCGAAGTGGTGACGTAGAAACGACCGACGCCGCTCGTCTTGAAAGGCGGCGCGGGATAATAGGCCGCGCCGTCAATCGAAGCGCGCAGGGGCGGCGGCGTCTCTACGACTTCCAGCTTGTAGTCTGCGGGCACATCGAAGACGCCGGACTTGCGCCCGTATTCGACGAGACGAAACGCGGCCTCTTCGTACCACCTGACCATCTCCGCGTCCGACTTCGGATAATCCTTGCCGAGTTCCTCGAAGACCTTCAGCACGGCGGCCTCGCCCGCTTCGGGCAGCTCCATCGTCTTCTTCTTCCCGATCTCGCGCGCCAGCGTGATCATCTCCTGCTGCGTCGAACTCACAATCTCCATCGACTCGTCGAACAACTTCGCGGCGGTCGCGTCCGGCATGCGCAGGTTGTTCTTGATCGCCCAGTCGTACTCGGCCTCGCCCATCGCGTAGCGGTCTGCGCGAAACTGTGTCTTGACGTTACCCGCACCCGGTTTGTTCACATCATCGAAGAAACTCTGTGCGACGTAAGCGCGCAGGTTGCGATACGCGCCCGCCGCGCCCTTCGCAGCCTCGTCCAACTGTTTCCACAACTCCTCACGCCCCGCGCCTTCGGCGATCCGTTCTCCGGCGAGCGTGGGCAGCGTCTTCTCGAAATATTCGGCGTTGGCTTCGGACGTGTTGATGCCGTTGCGCAGCAGCATGCGGTGGTCGGGCGGGTTGCCGGATTTCACTCCGGCGGCGAGTTGCTCCTGCGCGACCGCCATGTACTTCGGCACGGCTTGCAGCCGTTTGACGACGAGCGACCATTCTTCGGGCGTGCCGTAACTTTTCTCGCCCGTCTGCGTCATGCCTTGCAGTTGCCAGTCAATCGCGCGGAAGGGTTCGTCCGTGTAGGTGTCGAGCGCGCGCTGCTGGTATTTGCGCGTGCCGTGTTGACGGAGCAGGAAGCGTATTTGCGCGAGCGCGACTTCGCGGTCGATGCGCAGGTTGGGCGAGAGCGTGCCGGGGGCGACCGCTTCGAGCGACTTTTGCGTCTCGGCGAGCCAGCGGTCTTCCGCTTCGATTGACGCGGCGGAGTGATCGCGCAGTTGACCGTCCACTTCGCGCAAGGCCGGATCGAGTCCCGCGCCGCCGAGATAGGTGTTCACGGTCGGGTTGCGCCGCAAAAACTCCCTGACGTAAGCATCATGAATCTTCTTGAAATCCTGATCGCCGCCTGCGCTGGCGGGCGCCTGCGCCGTGTTCGTGTTCTGCTGCGCGGGTTGCTGCACGCAGCCTGACGCTCCGACGGCAACAAGCGCAACCATGAATAATAGAAATTTTGGCATCGTTCGTCTCCAGTTGAAAACGCTGTAGGAAGTTGAAAAAACGGGTGGGGCGAGTTTGAAAAATAGGGGGCAACCAGCCGCCCGTACGCCCGCATCTGAACAGGCGAGCATAGCAATGACCCAATGAATCGCCGGGGGGCGATTCGCAGAGTTGGGCAATTCTCCTGTGGTTTCCGCCCGGTGTGAGAGCACACACCGGGCGGTTTTTTGTTTGGTCGCTAGCCGTTGGCTGTCGGCAAAATCAGGTCTGAGTTGTTCAGCTTTAATCTCATCTCCGGCAACCTGCGTATGAGCCGCTAGCGGCTGACAGCTAACTGATCTTTCGCCCGGTGAACATGAGCGGGGGCACGATGGGCATGTTGGTGCGAATTGTGCCGCTCAGGTTGTCGCCTTCGCGGCGGCCTTCGATGTTGGCCTGAATCGACATGCCTTGAATCTTGAGCGCGACGGCGGCCTGAAAGATGCCGTCGTTTTGCCTGAGGCTGTCGAGCGGCGCTTCGCCCCACGACGAACTCAATTTGCCGCGCAGTGCGCCTGCACCGTCCTCGTCCACAACGAGCGTCGCCGTCTGTGGCCCGAGGGGCGAAGTGATCTCCAGTTGCCACGAACCGACGAATCCCGAATTATCTCCTGCTGGTGTTGTGCTGCTCATATCTCTCCCGTTCTGTGTGGTTTCAGCTTCAGCCTCGGGCGTCGCATCTTTCCGGCGTTGCCCCGCGCTGTCATAAATCTCGAAGTCGTCTGCGTAATCTTTAAGCTCGTCGGCGAGCGCGTCGGCATCGCCGACGACGACGATGGCCGCGCGGTCGGGCGTGACGAACCTGCGCGCGACGCGCTGCACCTCTTCGCGCGTGACTGCGCTGACGCGCTCCCGGTAAGTCTGCAAATAATCGTCGGGTAGGTCGTGCATCTTGATCTGGATCAACTGGTCGATCAAACCGTCGAGCGTCTCCAGACGAATGGGGAAGATGCCCGTGAGATAACTCTTCGCGTCCTGCAATTCCTTCTCGGTGACAAGCTCTTCGCGGATGCGTCCGAGTTCGTAGAAGAACTCCTTGAGCGATTCGCCTGTGACGGGCGTGCGCACTTCGGCGGTGGCGCGAAAACTCCCGGCGGTGCGGCGCGCGTCGAGAGAGGTGTATGCGCCGTAAGTGTAGCCCTTGTCTTCGCGCAGGTTCATGAAGATGCGCGAGGAAGCGTTTGCGCCGAGGATCGTGTGCATCACGAGCATCGGAAAATAGTCGGGGTCGGTGCGCGTGATAGCCGTGTTGGCGATGACGATGTTCGACTGCGCCGAGCCGGGACGATCCACCAGGTAGAGCGTGCGCCGCTCGCGCACGGGCGGGGCGGGGAAGTTCGATTCAGCAGGTTCGCCCGGTTGCCACGCGCCGAAGAGTTCTTCGAGGCGTGCGAGCGTTGCGTCGCGCCGGATGTCGCCGCCGCAGACGAGCACGGCGTTGTTCGGGACGAAGCGACGCCGGTGAAACTCTATGAGATCGTCCTGCGAGATGGCGACAATTGATTCGGGCGTGGCCGAAACGACGCTGTAAGGATGCTCGCCGTAGATGACGCGCGCGAGTCGTTCGTTGGCGAGAAAGGAGGGCTGGCCGCGCTGCGCGATCAAGTTCTGCAACGCGTTCTGTTTCGTCAACTCCAACTCGTCGGCGGGAAACGAGGGACGCAGCACGATGTCGGCCATCAACTCTAAAATTTCGTCGCCGAACTGCGCGAGCGCGGAAGCCGCGACCGTGGTGTTATCGGAACTCGCGCCCGCGCCGAGCGTCGCGCCGATGCGCGCCACCGCGTCTGCGATCTGGCGGCTGGTGCGCGAGGTGGTGCCCTCGTTGAGCATCCCGGTCAACAGGTCTGTGAGGCCGGACAAATTGGGCGGGTCGTGCGCGTCGCCGGTACGGAAGGCGAGACGATAGGTGACGAACGGCAGCCGCGTATTCTCCACGAAGACGATGCGCAGGCCGTTGGCGAGCGTCGTCTCTTCGGGCACGGGCAGGTTCAGAGGGCGCGGCGCGAGCGGGGCAGGCGGCTCGCGGCGAAAAGTTTCGAGTTCTGTTTCGGTCTGGCTCATATGAATACAGTGACGAGTGACAAGTGA
>DASWNS010000211.1:0-9823 GCA_036399115.1 Pyrinomonadaceae bacterium
CGGTGCAGATCATGTGATCGTGATGCGGGTGTTTGTAGTTGTGCTCGTAGCGCGTGCGCCCGTCGCCGAAGCGCACAGCGCGCGCCAGTCCCGCGTCGGTCAAAATTTTGAGCGTGCGATAGACGGTGGTTTGACCGATCTCCGGGTCTTCTTTCTGCACGAGCCGGTAGAGGTCTTCGCTCGACAGGTGTTCCTCGGTGCGCAGGAAGACTTCGAGAATGAGGTCGCGCTGCGCGGTACGTTTTAACCCGGCGCGTTGAATGTGGCGATGAAAAACTTCTTGCTCTTCGGTCATATCCTTTGCCGGTGGCACAGTTGAAACTCGCTCATTGATGATTGGCACGAGAGGGATTTTAACATTAGCGCGAGGCTGTGTGAAGAAGTTGGTTGCGCGCGCGCGTCCGTGCTATCTTTTCGCGCATGGTGCCGGGGTGGCGGAATGGCAGACGCGACGGACTTAAAATCCGTTGGCCGTAAGGCCGTGAGGGTTCGAGTCCCTCCCTCGGCACCAGACAAGAACGCCTCATCTTTAAGCAGCACCACGGAAAGTGAGGAGTTACATGACCGGCGACGAAATGGAGCGTGCCATTGAGTTTCTCTTACAAAGTCAGGCTAATCATGAAGCGCGGCTTGGCGAGTTGACGGATCGGGTTGGCAACTTAACCGAGAAAACTGATCAACTGACGGAGCAGGTTGCGGAGACTAATCGGCTGGTGCGACTTCAAGGGGAGATGCAGACCCAGTTTATTCAGATCGTAACGCGGCATATTGAAGCGCAGGGTGAGATCAACGCGTCGCTCCGGGTAGCTATTAATCAGGCGGATGCGAAGATCAAACAGGCGGACGCAAGGATCACCAACACGGATGCGAGGCTCGACCGGCTGGAGGCGTTAATCGAACGCTACATCGAAGGGCGCAACGGGCAGGGTTAGCGTGCCGGTTCAAGCTGTCGTTTCCCACCTCATTTGAGAACAATTTCCCGCCCGGTCGCCCCTCAAGTTCAATCATTCGACTTCTTTCCTTCGAGCCTGATCAGGCGATTCGTCTCCGACAGGAAGTTTTCACTAAAGGCGAGTTTGCCGTCGCTGACGAGGCGACGCCCGCACGCGATCACGTCCTTGATTTCGAGCGAGTCTTTGCGCAGCACGAGCAGGTCGGCGTCGCGGCCTGTTTCGAGTCGCCCTTTTTGTTTGAGTTGGAGGACGCTCGCCGGGTTGATGGTGACGTGCGCGAGCATCTGTGCGAGCGGGAAGTTGTGTTCGAGGACGCAGGCGCGAATTTGATTGAGGAGACTCCGGGGGCTGTTGATCGAAGCGTCGGAGGAGACGGTGAGGCGCGCCGCGTCGCCGCCATTGTCGAGATAGAAACGGAGCCACTTCGGCAGGTCTTGTTCGACCGTGTCGAGATCGACGTAAGAGCCGCGCGTGGCGAGTTCGATGGCCTCTCGCATCAACGCTTCGTCGCGCTCAACGTGCGTCGGGTAGAGAAGCGCCGGGTTGATCTCGTATTCATCGATCAAGGCGCGCAGCAACTTGAGGCGCGACTTGCCTTCTCCCACATGAAAGTGCGTGACGCCGCACTTGCGGCTGAGCAGGCCGCCCACATAAGCATCTTTGACGACTTTGGCGAGTTCGGGCGCATCGTGTGCGTTGGCGCGTTCGTCTGCGATGGCGACCTCGCCCGCGCCGATAACTTCCGCAATGCAGATTATATCTTCGCGGACGCCCTGCATCAGCGTGGTCGGCGGCACGTTGTAGCCGCCCGTCCAGACGTAGGCCGTGAGGTTCTCCTCGTTCAAGCCTTTGGCTTTCGCGAGCAGCCCGGTCATCGTCTTCGTCGTCGTGTCTACGCCGAGGCAGCCGACGACGGTGGTGATTCCGGCGAGGGCGAGTTCGCTCGCGGAGACTTCGGGAGTCTGCGTGCTGAACCCCTTTTCGCCGCTGCCGCCGAGCAGATGTTGGTGCGGGTCGATAAGGCCGGGCGTGACGAGACAATCGCTCGCTTCGACAACTTCGAGTTCGAGCTTGAGCGGCGCGAGCGTCGCGGCATCGATCTGGCCGATGGCCGCGATGCGGCGGTCGAAAAGCAGAACGTCCTGTCGTCCGAGCGACGCGGGCGCGTAGACTTCGCCGTTCTTGATGAGCGTGAGCATCCCCGGCTCTCAGTTCGTCGCCACGCTCAGTTGCGGCAGCGCGAACTCTCCGATGCTCGTCACCGGCACGGCTCCGTGTTGTTCGAGCACTTCGAGGACGGGTTCGAGACGATCATAGAAGATGACGAGCACGTCGCCCTCCTTCATCTCGTTCAATTCGCGCGAGAAGGCAGCGATTTCATCGAGCACGACGCGGCATTCACGATCCGGCGATGCCTCGTTGACGGCGCGGCAGAGCACGCCCGCCACCTCGCCCTTGCGCCTCCCGCGCAGGTCTTTATCTTCCTTGATAATGATGCGGTGAAAACCTCTCGCCGCCACGCGTCCAGCCGTTTCAATCAAGGCATCGTCGCGGTCGCCGGGAACGCCGAGGATAGCCGTCACGTGCCGCCCAGACCAGAGCGCGGCCATGCGACAGACGGCCTCGAAGGCATCCGAGTTGTGCCCGTAGTCAACCATCACGTAGCCCTCGCCGACCTGATAGAGATTCGCGCGTCCCGGATTATGCTGATCGTTGCGGAAGGTCTTGAGCGCGGCGGCGACGTTCTCGCGCGTCACGCCATAGGCGCGGCAGGCCGCAATGGCCGCCATCGCGTTCGCCACCTGAAAACGCGCCGTCCCGCTCATCGTCACCGGAATCGCGGAGACTTCGACGACGCGGTGCTCCTCGCGCCCCACGGCTTCCATGATCCAGCCATCGCGCACGAAGAACGCGCCGCCGCCGATGCCGAGATATTTTCTGATCAGCAGGTTGTTATCGTTGAGCGAGAAGTAGATGAACTGTTTATCCGTGCGGCGCACGCGCGGGTTCTCGATGAGTTGCACGAGTTGCTCGTCATCGGCGTTGAGGATGAGCGTGCCGCCCTCGCGCACGCGCTCTGCGATGAGCGATTTGATGTGCACCAAATCTTCGATGCTGCGGATGCCGTCCTGCCCGATGTGGTCTTCGCGGATGTTCGTCATCACGGAGATGTCCGACCAATCATAGCCGAGGCCGCGCCGCGCGATGCCGCCGCGCGCCGTCTCCAGCACGGCGACCTCCACGGTCGGGTCGGAGAGCACGACGCGCGCCGAATGAGGGCCGGTCGTGTCGCCGCGTGAGACGACATGACCGTCGATATGTATGCCGTCGGTCGTCGTCATCCCCACGCACCAGCGCATCTCCTGAAGCACGTGGCCGATCATGCGCGTGACGGTCGTTTTGCCGTTCGTGCCCGTGATGGAAATGATCGGGATGCGCGCCTGCGTATCATGCGGGAAGAGCATGTCGAGGATCGCGCCGCCCACGTCGCGCGGTTGGCCGTGCGTCGGCGCGGTGTGCATGCGTAAGCCCGGCGCGGCGTTGGCTTCGATGAAGCCGTCGCCCTTCTGCAAAGGCTGTGAGATGTCTGCGGCGACGAGATCGAGGCCGCAGATGTCCAGACCGACGATGCGTGCGGCGCGCTCGCAGGCTCTTCTGGTTTCAGGGTGGACGAGGTCAGTTACATCAGTGGCCGTGCCGCCGGTCGAGAGGTTGGCGGTTTCGCGCAATAAGACAAGCTCGCCCGCCGCCGGAATTGACTCAAGGCTCAGGCCGCGTTTGAGCAGGCTGCTGAGCATCACCTCGTCCACTTTGATCTGGGTCAGCACCTTGTCGTGCCCCTCGCCGCGCAGGGGGTCTTGGTTAACAAGTTCGATCAACCCGGCGAGCGTATGTTCCCCGTCGCCCACGACGTGACAGGGCAGGCGTTCGCTGGCGGCGACGAGTTTTCCGTTCACCACGAGCACGCGGTAATCGCGCCCGACGAGTTGCTCCTCGATGAGCACGTCATGCGAATAGGCTTGCGCGATCTTGAAGGCTTCAAATACCTCGATGGGGGTGGTGAGATTTAGAGAGACGCCTTTTCCCTGATGGCCGTCCATCGGCTTGACGACGACGGGCGCGGCGAAATCCGACAGGACGGCGATGGCTTCGTCCGCCGTCTCCACGACGCGCCCGCGCGGCACGGGCAGGTCTGCCTGTTCGAGGATCGTCTTGGTCAACTCCTTGTCGCCCGCGATCTCGACGGCGATGCCGCCCGTTGCGCTCGTCATCGCGGCCTGAATGAACTTGCGATTTTTGCCGTAGCCGAGTTGGACGAGGCTATCGCTGTTGACGCGAAACCAGGGGATGTCACGGCGGCGCGCGGCATCGATAATGGCGCGCGTGCTCGGACCGAGTTCCGTGCGCGCGATGATCCGGCGCGCTTCTTCGAGTTTCTCTGCGAGCGGGTAGGAGTCGCCTTTGACGAGCGCGTCAACGAGTTCGACCGCTACTTCTAACAGGTAATGCATCCCGTGCTCGGCCTTGTAGGCGACGATCACGTTGTAGCAGCCGGGTTCGTCCGCATAGATGGTCTTCCCGTAATAGACGGGCACGCCTGCCATGCCTGAAAGTTCGAGCGCGACGTGTTCGACGATGTGGCCGAAGTACGTCCCCGTCGAGAGCCGTTCGACGAAGCCGCCCGCCCGCCCTTTGTTGCAATGGTGCTCGTCGAGTCCCGGCAGGAGGGAGATGAGGCGTTCGTTGAAACCGGAAATCTCAAGGCTTTCCGTCTCGGCCAGTTCCTCCAGATAGAGTTTCATTACCAGCACAGGCTTATGGTTGTAAATGTTCGCCCCGGCGAGCGTTCTTATTTTGTCCACCCTCATGTTCGTATCCTCTCGGTTAAATTCAGTCGCCGCAACGGTGCTTCAGGACAGACTTTCAGGAGACACGTATCCGACAGTTCGCGCCGGGCGCGGTCTGTTCACAGGCAACGTCTTGACCGATCATTCAACAGGTAATCTGGCGGATTATAGGAGTTGGCAGAGGGTGGGTCTGTACGACAACGGACTAATAAGCTCTCCGTTTCGCACAGATTTTGTCTGGGGTTTTCGACCGGATTTTGTTTAGAGTTTTCCGCTCAAGCCTTCTCCGGCAGCCAGATGTCAACGGCCAGAGATTCGGCGTAGTGGACGAGCGGCTTGCCTTTCAGCTTCGGCAAATAATCGGACTCCACGATGTCTGACTCGTGCGAGATGAGCTTCGCCTGCCGGAGCGGCCACGGCCTGTGGTTGATGCGCGCGCGGTAGATGCTCTCGCCGGAAGCGGAGTAGAGGCAGTAACGCTCTGTGAGGAAGAATTCCAGCGTGCCCGGTTCTGACTCCGGCAACTCGCGTCCGATCTCCCAGGACGCTTTGAAACGGGCGGGGCGGTCGGCGTCCGTGCGCTCAAGGTCGTAATGAATCGTGTCGCCTTCTTGTCGCAGATCAATGCGTGCGTTGAAGTAGGGCAGGAAGTAGAAGGTGCGCGCGCCGAAGACGGTCATCGAACTGTTGGTGTTGAGCGAAAAGAACCAGACGCCGGGCACGCCCCTGTAGAGCACGTAGGTGCGCACGTTCAACTCGTGGAAGTCGCTGAGATACGGGACGGGCGGCGTAAAGCTGAGCCGCACGTCCCACAGCGTAAACGGCGTCACGCCGATCCACGCCTCGCCGTCGAACGTGTCAATCGTGAGTTGCGGCGGGATGAGCGAACGCAGACGCTCCGGCGAGATCGGCCAGTGCATGAAGAGCAACTTGCCCCAGTGGTGCTCCATCAAAGGCAACTCTTCGGGACGCTGCCGGATCGTCTCGCGGTCAACGCCGTCGTCGATCACCTTCTTGCGCCCGACGGCGCGCGTCGTGTTGGAAGTTTTACTGAGCGCGGTCTTGCTGTCGGCGTCCGTCTTGCGGGTCGCCTTCTTCTTCGTGCCCGCTCTCTTCTTTGCGCCGCCCGTCGCCCGCGCGCCGTTGTTGCCGCCGTCCGTTAGCTCGTCGTCCGCTGTCTTCTCTTTTGTCATCGCTTCATCGCCCCGCCCGTCGAGTGTCCGACGCAAACTATTTCTTCCCGCGTTTTTGATCGCCCTTGTCGCCCTGCCCCGGCTTGACCGTCGTTTTCGCTTTACGCTTCACGTCCTGCGAGAGCGAGCGGCCTACGTCGTCCGACTCGCTGAAACGTCCCTCGTCGTCTCGCCGCACATAACGCTTATCGGTTCCCGTGTCGATCAACTCGCGTTTGCCTGATGATTTCTTAGTCGCCATGAAACTTCCCTCCCCTTCTTCGTTGGAAAATTATGCGCCGGAATTTTTCACGCCCCGGTGCGCGTGGACTTTCGCTTCCGTTTGCCGGACATGCTTTCGAGTTCGAGCAACGCTTCGTCTAACGTCTGCCTGCCGTTGAGCACAGGCTTGAACAGGTCGCCCGTGCGCGCGAGGCGCGAAGAGATGTTCTTGATGTTGAAGTCCTGCGGGTGAATCTGCTGTCGTTCGACCTCTTCCCAACTGAGCGGCGCGGAGACGGGCGCGCCGGGACGCGGGCGCACCGAGTAGGGCGCGACGACCGATTTGCCGCGCGCGTTCTGCATGTGATCGACGTAGATGCGCGCGTGCTGGCGTTTCTTTAGAGAGCGTTCGACAGTGGCGACCGCAGAGTTTTCGCGCACGACGAGTTTTGCCACGAGTTCGGCAAAGCGCGCCGCCGCCGCGTAGTCGTGCACGGCCTTGATGGGGACGTAGATGTGCAGCCCGCGCGAGCCGGAAGTCTTCGCATATGACTCAAGCCCGAGGCCATTGAGAATATCCCTCGTGCTCACGGCTGTCTCGCAGACGATCTTGAAATCCACGTTCTCAGGATCGAGATCGAAGACGACCCAATCGGGGCGATCCAGTTGCTCGATGCGCGAATGCCACGGGTGACGCTCAATCGCGGCGAGGTTCGCCATATAGACGAGCGTGGGGCGTTCGCCGCCGACGATGTAATCGACCGCGTGCCCTTCCTCGACATCGATCTCCGCCGTCGCGACAAACTCCGGCGCTTCGTTCACGTCATGCTGGTGGAAAGAGCCGCCGCCGATGCCTGCCGGGTAACGCTTCATGATGAGCGGGCGGCCTGCGAGGTAGGGCGAAAGATAGTGCGCGATCTCGTAGTAGTACCTGACGAGATCGCCCTTCGTATAACCGTCTTCCGGCCAGTAGACTTTATCGAGATTCGTCAAAGCCACGACGGCCTCGCCGATCTTCACGTTGACGTTGCCGCTCAGTCTCTTCCGCGCGAAAAATCTTTGCGCCCCCGTCGTCTCCACATCCTTCGGCGGCTCGACGCGCTTGACGGCCTTGTGTTCGGCTACGACGGCGGCGGCGCGCTTCTGTCTCTTCGCTCCCTGTTCACGCTGCCATGCCGCGCCGCGCTCATCATCCGGCTGGCGCAGTTGCAACTGCCAGCCCGTCTCCGCGAATTCATCGCTGCTCTTGATGAGCAACCATTGCCCCTTCCAATGCCCCATCCGCACGAAGCTGAATTCGCCGCGCAACTTCTCTCCATGCAGGCGAAACTTCAAACGCCCGGCTTCATACTGTGCGAGCGCGTCCCCGTCGCCCACGAGTTCATAAGTTCCCCCGTCCCATCTCATGTGCTCGCCCGCGCCGTAGTTGCCTTCGGGAATGTGCCCCTCGAATTTCAGATACTCGACGGGATGGTCTTCGGTCGGCACGGCGAGCCGCTTCTCCGCCGGGTCGAGCGAAGGACCACGCGGAATTGACCACGACTTGAGCACGCCGCCCATCTCCAGTCGAAAATCGAAGTGTAACTTCTCCGCGTGATGCTCCTGCACGACGAAGCGGCGCAGGTTTCGCTTCGACACCGTCCCCTTCGGTTCAGGCGTCCGCCGGAAGTCGCGCTTCCGTTGATAAACTTCCAGCCCCATTTTTTTCACCCGCTCAGGTTTTCGCGCTCACGCCCGCGCGCAATTTCAACCCGACTCTGCTAGATTCTAATGTCATCAGGACGCTTTTGAATGTACGCTATTCTACACGACGCTCTCCGTAAACGGAGACACATATTTCCCGGAGCCACTTTTCGCACAAGGGTGAAAACAGTTGGGACACGCAATACTTCTCGGCGACTCGGTTTTTGACAACGCGGCCTACGTCGGCGCGGGCGACCCGGACGTGGTGCGCCAGCTTCAGGAACAACTGCCGCACGGCTGGCAGGCCACCCTGCTCGCGGTTGACGGCAGCGTGACTCGCAACATCCGCGCACAGGCGGAGCGGCTTCCCACCGGCTCAAGCCATCTCATCTTGAGCGTCGGCGGCAACGATGCGCTCGGCTACGCACGCCTGCTCGAAGCACCCGCGCGCTCAATGGCCGAAGCTCTCACCATGCTCGCACGCGCCGGAGACGACTTCGAACGCGAATATCAACTCATGCTCGAAGAGCTTCTCAGCCGCCGCCTGCCCACCGCCGTCTGCACTATCTACAACCCGCGCTTCACCGAAGCACAGAGGCAAAAGCTGGCCGTCACAGCCCTCTGCATCTTCAACGACGCGATCATCCGCGCCGCGTTCGCGCGCGGCCTCCCGCTCATAGACCTCCGCTTGGTCTGCAATGACGACCGCGACTACGCCAATCCCATCGAACCGTCGGCGCGCGGCGGCGCGAAGATCGCCGCCGCCATCAAACGCGTCGTCACCGAACACGACTTCTCGCGCGGGCGCACGGAGGGGTTCGTCTAAAGCGATCCGTTTTGCGTCCCGGTTCCTGCGCTTGACCTGCAACGCGCCGCGTCCCTACAATCCACGCGCGTTCCCCAAACGCCCCCATTCATAATCCGGCTAAATTTTCAGACCGAGGGAGATTACTATGACAACCAAACCTAACACGGGCACGCAGGACACGACCTACAACTTGCTGAGCATCATCTATCATGCGCTGCAAGGCGCGGAGACTTACGAGAAATACATCAACGACGCCGAACAACACGGCGACCGCGAACTCGCGCAGTACTTCCGCGACGTGCGCGACCAGAACATCAAACGCGCCGAACAAGGCAAGGAACTGCTCTCCGCGCGTCTCGGCCAGGATCAGGCGCAAGGCCAATCCGCCTAGACGCCTCCGGTAGCAGCGATCTCAAACACGCACGAGGCCGCCCGCACGAGCAAGAGACTTTCGATGTCGAAAATCTCTTGCCCGCGCGGGCGGCCTCGTGCATTCACACTCTTAGAGCGTTTGCCCTCGCGCCTGCTCAGTACTTCTTCACGTTCGGGTCAACGTCGTTCGACCAGGCCGTGATGCCGCCTTTGAGATTCAGCAGACGCCCGCCGAAGCCCGCGCCTCGTAACGCCTCGATGGCCTTCGCGCTGCGCCCGCCCATTTTGCAATGCACGACCGTCTCGCGGCTCTCGTCGATCTCGCCTTTGCGTGTCACGATCTGTCCGAGCGGAATCAATTTCGATCCTTCGAGCCGCGCCGCTTCGTATTCGTTCGGTTCGCGGACATCTATGATCTGCAAGTCGTCGCCCCTGTCCAGACGCTCTTTCAGTTCCGTCGCAGTGATCTCTTCCATCCTTAGTTTGTCCTCCTCCCTCACAATTCAAAGCAAACTCCGGATTGCTTACGACTTCTCCAGCGTGCGCTTGGCGAAATACCAGTCCGTCACGTCGTACTCGGATTGCAGACGCTTCTCTGCGTCGGCGATGGTTTGCGGCGGCGGCACGATCACTTGATCGCCCGGTCGCCAGTTGGCGGGCGTGGCGCAGGCGTTGGCATCCGCAGTCTGGAGTCCGTCGACGGCGCGCAGGATTTCGTCTATGTTGCGCCCCAGAGACATCGGGTAATAGATGAGCGCGCGAATG
>DASWNS010000212.1:0-6425 GCA_036399115.1 Pyrinomonadaceae bacterium
GGCGCGCACGTGACGGCAGCCGTAAACGCGCCGAGCGCACGCGCATGTTCCAACGCCGCCACAGTGTAAGGCGTGCGTCCCGAAGCGGCGATGCCGACGACGGCATCTCTGCCCGTGACGCCGCGCGCAACGAGATCGCGCACGCCCGCCCCGCGATCATCCTCGGAGGCTTCGACCGCGCGATAGCAAGCCTCGTAGCCGCCCGCGATGATTCCCTGCACCAACTCCGGCGACACACCGAACGTCGGCGGACATTCCGCCGCATCGAGCACGCCGAGCCGCCCGGACGTGCCCGTGCCCACGTAGAAGAGTCGCCCGCCCTCGTCGCGCAGACGCTCGACGATGCCTTCAACCGCACGCGCCACTTCCGCCAGAGTGCGCCCCACCGCTTCCGCCACGAGCGCATCCTCCTCGTTCATCAGACGCACTATCTCTGCGCCGGACAACGAACTGATCTGCGTCGTGCGCGGGTTCTCCTGTTCGGTGACGGGAAGTTCTTCCATGAGTCTCAAGGCTCAAGTCCCGGTTTACAGGTACGGAGTCTCAATGTCTGTAGAGCTTTCAGACCTGAGACTCCGGACTTGGGACTTATCCTGCGAGCGCGAGTCGCCGGACGTGTTCGCGCGCCATCGTGGCGGCGGCGACGGCGGGCGAGAGTTGCGGAGGCGCGAGAAAGGCTTGCGGCGCGCTGAGTTTGATCGCGCGGCGCAAAGGATCGAGGACGAGTTCGCCCGCGCTGAACACGCCGCCCACGTAGGCGACCTGAAAAGGCTCGCGCTCGATTCGCAGTTTTCGGATCACGCTGTTTGCGAGCGAAGCCAATTCGCGCCCCGCATCGGCGACGATCTCAACTGCCACCACGTCGCCCTCGTTCGCCGCTGCGTCGATGACGCGGCGCGCAAATCCCGCGATGCGCTCGTTGGTCATGCTCGGCGCATAGATCGCCAGCGAGAGGTCTTCCGGACTCGCCACGTTGAAATAACGGCACGCGGCTTCGTCCAGACTCGTCGCCGCGCCGCGCCCGTCCGTGGCCTGCGCCACGGCCTGCAACGCGCGCCGCGCGATCCAGGAACCGCTCCCCTCATCGCCCGCCAGCGGCCCCCAGCCTCCGGCGCAGATATGTTTCCGGCGCGCGTTCTTCCCGCAGCAGATCGAACCCGTGCCCGCAATCAACACCAGACCGGGCTTCCCGTTCGTCGCGCCGTAGAGCGCGATGTCGGCATCCGTCACAACTTCAACCGAGTTGATGCCGAGGACGTGCAAGGCGTCGGTCATGCGCTCCTTCAAATCTGCGCGACGCACACCCGCCAGTCCCACCTCCGCGGAGGCAATGTCCGTGCGGCGCACGCCCGCCGCCGCGCACGCGCGGTCTACCGCCTCGCGCACCGCCGCCGCCGCGTTGCTCACGCCGACGCGCAAAGGATTGGAAGGCCCCGCGAGTCCTTCGCCGAGCGTGTGTCCCTCTTCATCCGTGATGATGGCTTGAGTTTTAGTGCCGCCGCCGTCCACGCCGAGCACGATGAGCGGGGCGTTCAAATCTCTGGGCGCATGGGAGAAGTTTGTCGTTTCGCGTCTGGCCTTCATCGTTTGTCCGGGCTGAAAGCATCGGGGGAGACGCCTCTAGCGATAACCCCTTAGTATGGCGGCTAAGATGGGTTGATTGTAAAAAGGATTGACATATAATGGAAACTAAAAGATTTTATTCGCTTGATAATTATTCCTGATAGAAAGGTTTTGCTCGATGGAGATACGACAACTCAGGGCTTTGGCCGCCATCGCCGAGACGCACACGTTCACCGCCGCGGCGGCGCGCGTTCACGTGACGCAAGCCGCGATCAGCATGCAGATTCGCCAACTCGAACTGGAGACGGGCGCACTCCTCTTCGTGCGCACCCCGCGCCGCTGCGTGCTGACGCACGCCGGGGAACGCCTGCTCGAACGCGCCCGTCGCATCCTGCGCGAACACGATGCCGCGCTCGCAGAGTTGGCCGAGTTGTCTGGCACATCGCACGGGAGGCTGCGGCTGGGGAGCGCGTCGGCGATGTTCAGTTCGGATCAGTTGCCGCAAATTTTGAAAGACCTGCGTGCGCGCTGTGAACACGTCGAGGTTACGGTCACGTCGGGCACGAGCGAATCGCTCGTCAAACAAATTATGGCGGGCGAGTTGGACATCGCTTTCATCTCGCTTCCGGTTGACGAAGCGCGCGGCGTGCAGACGGAGTTGCTGTTGAAAGACGAGTTGATCGCTATCGCCAATCCCGCGCACCCGCTCGCGCACAAGCGCGTCATCAGCGCGTTCGAGTTGGCGGGGCAAAAACTTATCCTCGGCGAGCGCGGCGGCAACACGCGCCGTCTGATTGACGAGTTTTTCGCGGAGGCGGGTTTGCGCCCGGTGGTGGCGATGGAGTTGAGCCGCCTGACTTCGATCAAGCGCATGGTGGAATCGGGGATGGGCGTCGGCATCGTGCCCGTCAGGTCGGCGTTGGAAGAGATCGCGGAAGGGCGTCTCGTGCGCTGGTGGATCGAGGGCGCGCAGATCAACTCGGAACTCGGTTTCGCGTACCTCACGGGCGGCTACCAATCTCCCGTCACACAAACTTTCATCAGCTTATGTCGTGAGAATCTCGCCGCCGCCTCGGAAGCCAACAAGCCACGCAAACAACGCACGCGCCCGGCACGAAAGCTCAAAGCGGAGACGAAGCGACGCTGACTTTAAGCTGTCCGGTTCGGCCTCTCAGCGTCGAATCTTTCTATTGCGTCCGGTGGCAAGACGCCCTCGGAGTTAAGTGCGCCAGGGCAAGCCTATGCGTCGGACTGCCCGAGGAGCGTGCGGATGGCGGGGACGAGGCGGGCAGTGTCTTCCGGTTTGCGCAGGCAGCCTTGCGCTCCGGCTCTGATGGCTTCCTGATGGTCGAGGAGCGGCGCGTAAGCGGTGAAGAAGAGGATCGGCGTGGTGTGGTTGAACTCGCGAATCTCGCGGCAGAGCGCGAGGCCGTCCATGTCGGTCAGGCCGATGTCGAGGAGGATCAGCGCGTAGGAATGTTCACGCGCGAGGCGTAAGCCCTCTTCCGCAGTCTGCACGGCGGTCACGCTAAAGCCTTCCTGCTTCAAACTCCACTCCACCAGAAAACGCGTGTCCGGCGTGTCCTCAACATACAAAATTTCCGTTCGCGCACCTGTCATAGTTTTTCACTCCGTGAAAAAAGTGACGAGTGACGGGTGACAAGTTGAAAAGCCGTGAATCGTCAATCGTCAATCTTCAATCGTGAATAGTAGAAGATTCACTTGCCTTCTCTTGTCACTCGTCACCTGTCACTCGTCACTGCTTTATTGTCGCTTCCGTATATCGTCGCATAAGTTCAGGCCAGCGGCCTTGTGCTTTGAGAATCAATTCGCAGACTTCGCGGATTGCGCCGAAGCCTCCGGGGAGACTCGTTGTGTAGTGTGCGGCGGCGCGCGTCTCTGCGGTCGCATCGGCGACGGCGACGGCGAACCCGCAGCGCATCATCAGAGGAATGTCCGTCACGTCGTCGCCGACGTATGCCACGTCGCTCTCTTCGACCTTCGCAGCGGCCAGCACTTCCCCGAAATCCTTGATCTTGTCCCACGTTCCCTGCCGCACGTAGGCGATGCCGAGATCGCGCGCGCGACGCTCGACAAGCGTTGACGTGCGGCCTGAGATGATGCCCGATTGCAACCCGGCGCGATGCAGCAGGACGAGGCCGTGGCCGTCGCGCGTGTGAAAACTCTTCTCCTCGTCGCCGTTTTCCAGAAGCGTGATGCGCCCGTCCGTGAGCACGCCGTCGCAGTCCATCAAAAGCAGTTTAACGCGCGCCGCTCTCTTTTCGACTCTCGTTGTATCGCCCGTGTTCGTCAATTTATCGCACCTCGAAAATGGGAATGTCCACAAGCCGCATCGTGTTGCCCGTGCGCGCGAAGACGAGCACCGCCGTGCCCGCCTGTTCGCGTCCGAGCGACTTGGCCGTGATGTTCACGTCCGCCGCGAAACGATCCGAGCCGAGCGATTCGGTGCGGAGCAACTTCGTCTGCCAGAGTTCGGGCTGGCTGCCGATGATGCCTTTGGCAAAGTTGGCGAGTTCGCCGGGCATGATGAAGGCGTCGAGTTCGGCTTTCCGCCCGCCACGAATTGTCTGATCAAACTGCGTGACGGCGGCGCGCACGCTCTCGTCTATGGCGGGCGCGGACGCACCCGACGCCGCTTCCGCCTTCAAACGCGCTGCACGCGCGGCGAGCGTCGGCGCGTACCCGCCTTCGACCCGCACCGCTTCGTCAAAACGCTTCGCGGCCTCCGCCGCCTGATTGCGGCGCGAGGCGATCTCGCCCAGCCCGATGTTCGCCCACGCGAGCGTCACGGGTAGCGGGAGGCGTTCGTCGAGCGCGGCGCGAAACTCGCGTTCGGCATCGGCTAATTTGTTCTGTTCGAGGAGGGAGCGCGCGAGCAGGATGCGCGCGTCCTGCATGAGCGGCGCGCGTGTGACGAGCGCGCGGGCGATGGCTTCGGACTGCGCGTGTTGCCCTGCGGCGAGCAGGCGCGTGGCCTCTTCGAGCGACTCTTCGAGCGCGGGGGCGCGCGGCGCGACATCGTTCGAGTAATCGAGTTGCGGGTATATCTTCTCCGGATCAACTTCGACGCGAACGATGCGCGCGGGAGTTTTGAAATGCACGTCGGCGAAATCGCGCGCCGGGATCGTGGTTTGCGACAGGACGCGTTCGCCGCTCTCCGTGAAGGCGGCGGCGGAAACAATTGTCTCAATCGCGCCCGTGTTCCTGAGCGCGGACACCCATTCGCCGCCGCGCTGTTGCGGCAAGCCGATCAAGAGGTCGATTTCGGTCGGTTGATCAAACCCGGCATCGAGCGCGCTCTTCAAGGCCGCGCCGCCGCCGGAGGCCAGAGCCACGCGCAGCCCGGCCAGCGTGATCTCGCTTTCGCGTCCCTTTTGCAGTTGCTCGCGCAGGACGGCGAGAAAGGCTTCGCGTCCGAGCGCGCGGTCTGCGAGTCGCCAGATCATCGCGCCTTTGTTGGCGACGGAGAGATAGTAAGTCGGCTCTAAAGGCGTGGTGACGGAGAGCGGGGCGTCGCGTCGGGCGACGGCGGAATAAGCGATGCGCTGGCGCAGGCGTTCGGCATCGGCGGCCTCGCGCCCGAACTCTTTTTCCAGAAAGAGCGTCGCCAGAAAACGCGCCAGCCCCTCGCGCACGACGCCCGAACCTTCGTTGCGCACAGGCGTCGCGCCGCCGACCCACATCCGCGCGACGGCTTCGCCGATGAGTTGCGCCGTGATGGCGTCGGTCTTGCTGCGACGAAAGACCGCGTTGTCGAGCAAGACCGTGCCGCCGAGATCGAAGCCCCCGCCGCGCGTGACGCCGACGAGGCGGATCGGCGTCTCCGGCAGCGCGCCGAACAGTCCCGTATAAAAACTGCGCGCGGACGCGGCCAATGCCACGAGCGTTTCGGCGCGCTTGCGTTCATCAGGCGTCGCGCCGCGAGGAATCAACGCGCTCACGCCGCGCGCGTCGGCAGCGCCTTCAATCGTCTCCCACCTGCCCGTCAGAAAAAACGGCTGCGCCGAAAGTTTCTGTTCAAAACTCGCGCCCGTCGCCCGTCCCGATGCGACGACCATCTCGCCGCCCGCCGCGTTGACCGTGAGACGAAGCGGCGCGGTGTCAGCCCCGCGCGGGGAGAACTGCGAATTGGGCGAAGGATACCAGCCAGAGAGCGGCAAAAACTGCGCGCCTTCGGGCGACAAGGCGGCCAGCCCCGTGTTCGCCGCGACGGGCAGGCGATAGTCGAGCGCGACCGTGAGCGTCGTGCCCGGCGTGGCGGGCGCGGGCAGCGTCACGATCACCATCTGCAACTCTGTGCGCGGTTCCGGGCGCGTGTTGAAGCGCGCGCTCGCATCGCCGACGGTCACCGATTTGATCTCTGCCGCCGGATTGATGCGGAGCGTGAACGTGCCGCTCGAACCCTGCCCGACGTTCCTGACGGAGACGACGGAGCGCGCGTTGATGGCGCGTTCGGCGGCGTTGGCGGCGGGCAGGTTCGCCGTCACGTCGAAACTCGAAACGCGCCACACGGGCGTCGCGGCGTCCTGCGCGCGCGCCACGTTCGAGGCAGACAAGAGCGTGAAAATGACGAGAGTTAGTTTGCGAAGGCTGGAGATGTTCATACTTGAGCGAGCGTCTGTTCAGTTTTCCATTGCGGCCTGCCGCCGTACGAGTTCGTGTATCTCGCGCAGCATGTAGAGCAGCGGTTCGAGGCGTGCGAGCGGGAGCGCGTTCGGCCCGTCGGAGAGCGCGCGCGAAGGCTCCTCGTGCACTTCCATAAAGACCGCGTCCACGCCGCAAGCCACCCCGGCGCGGGCGAGCGGTTCGATGTACTCCGACTGCCCGCCCGTTGCATGACC